>JAESTB010000550.1 GCA_016763815.1 Arenicella sp. | reverse complement strand
TGTGTTGGCTTTATAACTAGCTCTGTTTCAAGCAGAGTCTAAGATGCATTAATTGGATCTCAGGCTCATGTCAATTATTCACTGTTTACCTCGATCAGTTAAGGCTTTTAAGCTGGTCGGGTTTCTTGGTTATACAATAAGAGATCTAGGCATAACCCGACGAAGTAATAAAATTGTCTGTAAGTTGTTTTATTTGGGTTGAAGCTCCTCCTCTGCTGATTGGGAAACTTGCCAATAGCTCGGCAGTTGCTCCTGCACTGCCCTAATAAGTTGCATCCGTGCAACGATTGCTATTCACTGCTTTCTCCGCATCTATTGAGAGACATTCCAAGCTACTTTTATTTCGTCCCTGAGTTATGCTGAGATCTCTATAAAATAGTTTGATGCTCTCGGGTTTACGGCAATAGTCATTTATGAAGATACGTTATAAACTTTTTTTTGCAATTTTGGCGACGGCTTTTGTGAGCGTGTTTGCGTTGCAACAAGCTCAGCGTTACAGTTTTGAAAGTGGCTTAAAACGTTATTCTCAAAGTAGCCGGCTAGAACGTTTAGAGCCACTAATATTAGGCTTAACGGATATTTATATTACAGAAAAGAGCTGGGAATCGTTACGAGGCCAGCCGCGCCTGCCGATACCTAATATTCTGATTCGATCTGAGGAGCGACCCAATGAGCACCGGCGTCCCTCGAATCACTTTGAGGGTCGTCAAAACTTTCGCGGGCCACACAGGCTTTTTGCTGGATTGGCTTTATTGGATGAAAGTAAGAAACATATTGCTGGTGCGATCGACATTCCCAAAAGTTTGTTTAAGCCAATCAACTATGGCGGAGCGGTCATTGGCTATCTTGCGGTACCGACGGACTCTCGCGTTACTCGCCGAATTGATCGACGGTTTTCTGAGCAACAGCAGACAGGGCGCATTTGGGCTGTGATCGTGATTTTGATTGGCGCGTTACTCTTTGCATTCCTTATTTCACGAAGTTTGGGGGGGCCAATTAAAAATTTAGTAGAGCAGGTACAAAAGCTATACGATGGGCACTATAACGTTACCTTTGTTGGTGAGAAGAGTGATGAATTTGGCTCGCTATCGAATAATTTAAATAGCTTAGCTGCTAGACTGCGCGACAACCGCCTTAATCGACAGCAATGGATATCCGATATTTCACACGAGTTGCGTACTCCAGTTGCCGTATTGCAGGCTGAGATTGAATGTATTGAAGACAAGCATAAGCCTTTGGATATGGACGCGGTATCATCCTTGAAATCGGAGGTCATTCGCTTACGTTATTTGATCGATGATTTGCATCAGCTTTCGCAAGCTGATTCAGGGGCGATGTCCTTTAATTTTTCGATGTGTGACATTGCTTCTGAAGTGGGTAATGCGGTGACAATAGCGGGCGAACGTTTTTCAGAAAAGAATATCTCGGTCAATATAGAGCTCAACAATTTACCCTTAGTTTATGGCGATGCCTTTCGCCTGCGCCAAGTGATCAATAACCTTCTTGAGAACACTCTGAGATATACCGATTCGCCAGGCCGTTTTAGAATTAGCTGGCGTCAGCTTGATAGTGCGATTGAGTTGCTGTTTGAAGACTCATCGCCCGCTGTACCAGAGGCATCATTACCCAAACTGTTTGATCGTTTATATCGCGTAGACCCTTCACGTAATCGTGCCACTGGTGCTTCTGGACTGGGATTGTCGATCTGCCATGCAATCATCAAAGCTCATGGTGGTGATATTGGGTCGAAGAAGTCATCATTAGGCGGGCTCGCTATTCGTTTTTCTCTTCCGATCAAAGATCAGTGGGTATGAAGCTATGAGCAAGATTTTTATTGTTGAAGACGAGGAGAAGCTTGCTAATGTGTTAGAAAAATACATTAGGGCAGAGGGCTTTGACTCAATCATTTTTGACCGAGGGGATCAAGTTGTTGATGCAGTGCATCAACAGAAGCCTGATTTGATTTTATTGGATATCATGTTGCCTGGAAAAAGCGGCATCGAGGTCTGTAAGGATCTACGCCAGTTTTCTGAAGTTCCAATTGTGATGATCACTGCCAGAGTTGATGAAATTGATCGTTTGCTCGGCTTAGAGTTAGGCGCAGATGATTACATTTGTAAACCGTTTAGTCCGCGTGAAGTGGTCGCCAGAATCAAGGCGATTCTCAGGCGAGCTCGGCAAGATCCGGTTGAGCTCGAATCGAAAAACACTAGCCTAACCTTAGACAGGCCAAATTATCAAGCCGCTCTTGATGGCGTTGCGTTGCAGCTTACGCCGATCGAATTTAAGATTCTTGCGGCACTCTACGGCCCGCCTAGCCGTGTTCTCAAGAGGGACACTCTAATGAACCATATGTATGATGATCATCGAGCCGTCAGCGATAGAACGGTTGATAGCCATGTAGCTAATTTACGTAAGAAGCTAAAAGCGGCGAAACCTGATTCGGATTATATTCACCCAGTATACGGCATTGGTTATCGATACTTAGAGTCGTTTTAGATTGGATGACATACGCCGTAATTACATAAGTTAGAGCCGCGACGTATAACTTTGTGTTTTATCTGGGGGGGAACTTAGCGATCAGTTTAGTAACCGTTTCGGCTAATTTTTCGGGGTTAGAAAACAGGTATTCTTGATCTTCATCATTGGCCGTTTTAGAGATTTTGGAATGCCAGATTGGCACTTTACTTCTAGCATCAAAAACGTCAAGCGCGACAACGCTTTTATTGAACCCCCGCGTATAAGATTCATTGAGTACCATGTCAAAATAATAAGGGTGATATTGCTTTCCCCACATCCAGGTTTCTTTATTGCTGTAAACGCAAGTGTCGGTTTGATATATTTTTATATTTTTACGAGCCCCGACTGTGTACGCGACCAAAAAATCAGCGTTGGGCCGATTTGCAACGAAGGTAAAGCCTTTGGCCGCCATGCTGGCCTTTATGGCCTGGTTCGCCGCGTTTTCAAGTGTTTCATTAAGGCGAATTTCACCCTCGCTAATCAATGCGGATGAGTGCGCCCACGAAAACGTCTTGTAGTCGCTAAAAGTGTGACCATAGTCGTAGTCGACGTAAGCGTTAGGCACTGACGTGCAGGCACCGAGTAGGCCAGTAATAAAGAGTAAGATTAGATTTTTCATTGGAATACAGGCGGTTGACAGATTTATCAAAACCGATGAGTTTTCGAAAACGACACAGAAGATACTTAGCTTAAGTGGCCCTTCGCGCACCACCCAAACTGACCTTGCTCAGCTATGCAGCTCTGTGCTATTCGAATCGTTGGAATGGCTTATCCACTGGCGTGTCTGCCAAATGATTGGTGTAATTGGATATGATTTTTTGCGACAGGCCTAGGACAACTTCGAGGATTTGACGATTAGAGAAGCCAGCGTTTAGAAATGCTTGCACAGCGGTTTCATCTACGTTGCCGCGATTGCGAATTACGTCGAGCGTAAAAGTGCGAAGCGCTTCCAATCGCTCATTCGGCATGGGCTTCTCGTTGCGCAGAGCTTCGATGATCGCGTCATCTATTCCCATACTCTTAGCGAGAGCCGTATGTGCGGGCACGCAATAGTGGCAAGCATGTTCGACGTTGATGGTTTGCCAGACAACAGTGATCTCGTTTTTATCAAAACTCGAGCTCATAAACAACTCATGGGTCGACTTGTATGCCTCTAAGAGTCCCGGTGCTTCTGCCATAACAGCGTGTAGGCTAGGAATCATGCCAAAATCCTTTTGAGATTTTGCAAGCATAGCCTTGCTGCCCTCCGGGGCAGTCTCCTCAGTGTGTAAAGTAAAGTTAGTCATATTGTTCTCCGTTGGGGGCTGTTGAATTTGTTTAAACTGATCGGTATAGACTATAGTGGATTATATCGATCGGTCAACAAAAATGTGTGCATCGTCAAAATAATCTCACACCATGTGTCCCGAGACTAACTATACGGATTTGTATGTGTCGCTAATACGGAGTTCAGGTGGCGGTGCTTGTTAAAACATCAACCTGCGTAATTCTTGAACGGATGGTCTAGACATGATATAAATTTGCCTAACTCAACATCAATAAACATCGCCATGCCTTGGGAAAAATCATTTAACGAGCAAGAAGTACTCGATAAAGCGATGCATGTTTTTTGGCAAAAAGGTTTTGATTCTACGTCCATTGCAGATCTAATTGAGAACACTGGACTTAACCGAGGGAGTCTATATAACGCGTATGGTGGAAAGCAGCAGCTTTTTGTTAAAGTACTGTTGAACTACGATGAGACTCGTCTGCAAGCGCTGGCTAGCTTGGAGGCCTTAGATGATCCCAACAAGGCCATCTCTACATTCTTCGATAATATTGTTTCCATGAGCGTAGCGGACCCAAACCGCAAGGGCTGTTTCTTATTTAACACGGCTTTAGATGTGTACGCCCACGATCAACAGGTAAGGCAAATTGTGACTAATGGCGTAGCTCAGATTGAAGCATTTTTGCGACGCAGCATTGAAGTTGGTCAGGTGCGGGGCAGTATTCGAAGCGATCTAATTCCGACCGATACGGCTAAAACGCTGCTTGCATTGGCACTAGCCATACGAGTGTTGAGTCGCGGCGTCTTCAACGATGAGGCGCTGAAAACAATTGCTGATCAAGCAAAACAGCTAGTGAATTTACCAATATCTACGGCCGTCAGTGAACAATAGGCTAACCCTTGCTGAACTCCAGCGGTAATAAGTCCGCCGCTAAATATAGAGTAAGCTAAGAGCACTCTATATGAAGTAGGTCATTTATTGACCCGAAACAATAGCCTATTGATTCGTTGGATTGTTATGAAAATAAGTTGAGTTGCTTACTTTATGGTTTCAGAATTTAGATTAAAATAAAATATTAAATGTTTGATTCTGATTGTTATTTTAAAATTTAGTTATGATTAAATTCCATATTCTATATAAATAAAGTTTTAATTTTTCAGTATTAAAATTTTCGTCCATTTAGCCACAGTGAGAGATTCCCAATGCTCGCTGCACTAAAGTATAAAGCACCTGAATATTATGCTGATTGACATCAGTCCAATTTACAAACGCTTATTCAATTTAGTATTCTGTTTTCTTCAGGTCTATAAACAGCGCTGTGTTGGATTCTCGGACTGATTGTGTGAGGCGAGCGATTCTACGGTTGAATGATAGTTTTGATTATTGGAGGCTAGAATGGATAGTATCAAGAACAATCGACTTATGAGTCAGTGTCGTTCGGCGGCGAATAGGTTCGATAAAAGCGAGGCTAAGAGAAAAGAGTCTCAAGCCGCATTAGACGATGGCAGGTGGAAGGACATGGACGAGATGGGCAGAATTGTCCAGAGAGCCTCTCTTCGAGGTGTCGACAGTCAGTTCATTGCCGAAGCGCTCGGAGGTTTTGATGAGCGTATTTTTGAGAGAATTCTAGGTGATTCAGACCTCCAGCCCTCGAGGTTTTTAGTTGAAGGTGGCCTTGCTTGTCGTACAGTTGGGAGGATTGTAGCGCAATCTCCAAGGAGTTTAGCTACGGGGTTCATGGTCTCACCTGAGCTGATGCTCACTAATAATCATGTACTCTTCTCATCTGAGTCAGCACAGGGGGCGATTATTCAGTTCGACTATCAAGAAGTAAAACCCGGTCAGATCGATCAAGTGCAAGCGTTCGCGCTCCGACCGGATAGATTATTTCTGACCGACGTAAAGCTCGACTTTACTCTAGTAGCTGTTGAATCAGTAAATGACGATGGCGTCGATGTGCAAAGTAGAGGGTGGAACCATCTGATTAAACAATCAGGGAAAGCTATCACCAACGACCGGGTCAATATTATTCAGCACCCTAACGGTCGACCACAAGAAATTTCTGTCAGGGCAAACAAAGTGCTCGGACCTCCTGTCGATAGCTTTCTTCACTACGGTGCCGATACGCAACCAGGTTCTTCTGGCTCACCTGTTTACAACGATGAATGGCAGGTCGCAGCACTTCATCATGCTGGGATTCCAATTCTAGATGACAGTGGAAATATCATCGATTGGCGGGCAAACGAGGGTGTACGAATAAGTAGCATAATGTCTTTTATTGACAAAGTAGCGATTCGGCT
>JAESTB010000549.1 GCA_016763815.1 Arenicella sp. | reverse complement strand
TATGAGACCTAGTATTCGAACCTCTGTGACGCGGATTGTATTTAGACGTGTTTCGTGCAGATGACCGATTGTTTGTATTATTGTTACGGCTATCAACACTACTCTGCCGAGGGGCTACCGTTCTCTTTGGCGGGCTATTAGCCACTGGTGCCGTTCGAACGTTAGCCGCATTATTTCGTCGATTAACGCTCGAGTCAGTGCGCGCAGGTCGACTTGCTGATTGTTGATTCGGAACGCTACGATCGTTACTAAGGCGACGTCTATACGATTCTCGATTGTTCACAATAGTTGTATCTGCAGTTCTTATCGTCGGCCTTTGCACACGGTTACTCCGGCGTTGACTACGGCCTGAATTGTCGCGGTCGCGACGCTCTACTCTTAGCCCATCACGACGATTTTGCTCTTGTTGTTGAACTCTATTTCGCTCTGTTCGGCGGATAGTTTCTCGATTTCTCGGAATGTTTGAAACAAGCCTATTGCCCACACGGCTCCGTTCTTGACTATGTTCGCCAGTCAGCCGACTCGCTCTGTACTGGGAATTGAATTGATCGCGGTAAAAAGAATTTCTATTTCCGTTTCGCGAATACCTTACACCACGTCGATGCACCGGGTTATGGTTCCAATGGCGATAATCTGACACACGGTTATCTCGATAACGATTGCTATGTCGATACGGCCGATCGTAAAAGTGATGGTTCACCACCAAGTTACGTGAGCTCCAATGGAAACCACCAAAAAAAAGTGTTGGCCTTATATAAAACCGATCACTCCAATAAAAACCCGCATGCAGACGATAATGCGATGGGTGGTGCCAATAGACTGGTTGATAATCACGCCAACCCCAAGGACCATACACCACTCTGCTGTCGTAATAGGGCACGTAAACAATGTCTCTGCGGGTCGATTTAATAATAATATTATTGTCTTCTTCAACCACATCATAATAGTCATTGTCGGCGATCGAACCATTGTCACGCGCTTTTTGACGAAGCTCTTGAACACTAGCCAATACCTGACCTTCATTCTGCAAGAAGGCATCACCAAGCTGCTGCAACCAATCAAGATCCTTACTGAGCCTGGCTATAAGGTCGGTAAAAGGCGTAAGTGCTTTAACACTCGGATCCCATTGCTTATCTTCAATAGCGGCAATAACCTGATCTTCAGTTAACGATTGATTTGCTTGGCGCCAGCGGTTCGCTTGAACAACTTCTAATGGATACGTCGCGGCGACTAGAATTTGTGACAATAGTGAATCAGGGTAAAGCGCAATCGGAGCAAGAAGTTGATCTAACTTTGCTTGTTCTAGCGGCTCCGTGCCGATCGCGTAGGTTTGTGCATCGCCGATGACCACCGTTTGTTGAGCACTGGCAACGAAGGATATTGACGTGCCGATGAGCAAAAACAATGTACCGATGCCGATAACCGTCGCTTTAGGTGATCTATTGATGTGCATACGCCCTCAATTTAAAATCAGAGTTGTCTTAATTTTTAACTATAACTCACTTAAGCTTAACCGAAACTGAACGTAGATTGTGCTTATGACACAGGGGTCTCGCCCGAGACAGCCAAGCAGGCCGCGAGGGCAAAGTGTCTAGTCATCCTGAGCGCAGCCGAAGGATCTCTGCGAACCAAATAAACCCAAGCTTACTCTCCTCGTTGATCAACCAAATTCCAATTCTTGACCTGCTGATAAATAACTGCCGTCTCAATATGCGCTACTTCGGGCCTTTCAGCGAATGAATCCAGCACGAAGTCCCTCAGCGTTTCGGCATCTTTAACGGCAATATGCACCATAAAATCATTGGCGCCACTTAGATGGTAAACCGTCACTACTTCGTTAAGCCCGATCACATAGTTTTGAAAGGCCTCTAGCCCGACTCTCGAATGTTGGTTCATTCGTATTGCTACCATTGCCTGCAAACCTAAACCCAAGGCTGTTAGGTCGACTTCAATATGAGCGTCTCTGATATAACCTCTGGCTCGCAAGTACCGCACTCGTTCTAAGCATGACGACGGCGCTAAGCCTATTTTTTCTGCTAAATCCTTGTTGGCGATCCGAGCATTGTTCCTTAGGGCGGCAATTATTTCGAAGTCAATTTGGTCTATCTCGCTCATTTAAATATATTTCCGAATTAAATTTGGTCATGTCTTAATATCGCAAATATTGTATATGATAAGTGATAATTTAACGAATTAAGAAATGGCGGTTTGACAATGAGCACTAATAAGCAACAACAAATTTTCGAAGCAGCTAAAAAGCTCTCACCTCGCAGAAACTCGACCGAAGCTAGTAATGTAGCGGAGTTGGCGGCAGAGCAACTAACGCACTTCAATATTGAAGTCGACGGCGAGCTTGGTCGAGCCTTGCTGAGCGCGGTGGAGCGCGTTTATGAGTGTCAGGGTAATGTCGAGCTGATGTGGCAAGAAACGCAGGCGAGCATGGCTTCTTTGGCCATCACTGAAAAGGCCGCGTTGTTCAATGCCAAAAAATTTCTATCATTTCAATTGGCCAAGGTTCTTGATACTTTACAGAATCCGTTTAGGAGTACCTATCAAGCACTAGGCTATAGCCTGTCGACCATGAGTGCTAAGTCGGCTTATCCGATTTTTGATAACGTAAACGCCATATTTTCGGCAACGCCGGCAATTACACGTACGGCGACCTATATTTACGCCTGTGCCGAATGGATTAGCGATGCTTTTGAAGGTAAAGAGATGATGCTCGACATCTACTCCCGCCTGCTCAACCCAACCTCAATCTCACTTGCCAATCATATCGTTGATTTAGAAACTGGCCCTTATGCAGGTGAGTATCTGGCATGGAACTTCAACAGCGGAATGTCGGCGATCGATGCGACCTTATCACACGTGCTTGGGCATGAAGACATCCTGATTGCCAGCCAGAATATTTACGGCGGTGCGCACCAGTTAATTCACGATTGGTTTGCCAAGCCCTCAAATTTAAATGTTGCGGTAGCTCAGTTCTCAGGTGAAGACACAATTGCGTTTGTTGAAACCTTGGCCAAGGTTAAGACTCAATACGCAAAGCGCCTAGCCGCGGGTAAGCAGATTTACCTCTACATTGAATCGCCGTGTAACCCACATGGCTATGTCTTAGATGTGCCAGAATTGTGCCGTTTAGCGCACCAATCTGGAGTGCGGGTGATACTGGATGCGACGGTAGGAACACCATTTTTAGTGCAACCTCTGCAGCGAGAGAAACCCGAAGAGCGCCCAGACTTTGTGATTCATAGCTACACCAAAGATCTTACCGGCTCGGGTTCGGTTATCGCCGGCTGTGTTATCGCTCGCAATGAAGATATGTTTATTCCGAAGGGAATGCCGGGTTGGGAAAACACGCTGTTCTGGAATGTCTATTATATAAAAGGTGCGTTTTTAAATGCCGATACAGCGTTTGAGGTAATGGCTGGTATGCGAACCTTAGAAGTGCGCATGTTGAAAAAATGTATCACTACCAAGATATTTGCGACCTTTATGGACTCGCATCCGATGATTAAGGTCAACTGCAACGGGCTGCCGGGTAACAAAAATTACCAACTAGCGCAGGACAATCTTTTTCTCGGATTCCCGTCGGGGCTGTTTACTGTCGATATGGGCTCAGAAATTCCGGATGCAGAGTTCCATCGCTTTTTTGATTGCCTAGAACCGGCCTTCTCTCATATGATAAGCCTAGGGCAAACCAATAGTATTGTTAATTGCCCAGGGCTAACGACACATTCAGAACTAAATGCCGAGCAGCAAGTCGAAGCGCAAATTTTCCCAACCACGATTCGATTTGCTATGGGAATTGAAAACCCAATCGATTTGATCGAACATATTATTGCCGCCAGTATCTTATCGATAGATCAAGCGATTCCGGATTTCTCATCACAGTTTATGCCGATCGAAGAAGCGCGTAAGATGGCAAAAGAGATTTATATCGACATGCAGACTCGCTATGTCGACGCAATTATTTAACTCAGCTACGGCTGTCACGTAACCAGGTTTTAGGCAATGACTGATTTTATCCAACATCTACAGAACAATATCGACGAGGTCAAAGAAGCTGGTCTTTACAAGGCAGAGCGACTTATTACCAGCGCTCAAGACGCGCGTGTCGAAGTATCATCGGGTGATTCAGTGCTAAATTTTTGCGCTAATAATTATCTCGGTTTAGCCAATAGCCCTGAGCTTATCGAAGCGGCTAAAAAAGGCTTAGACGAGCATGGTTTTGGCATGGCCTCAGTGCGCTTTATTTGTGGCACGCAAGACATTCATAAAACACTAGAAGCAAAATTAAGCGACTTTCTTGGAATGCAAGACACGATTCTTTACTCGTCTTGCTTTGATGCTAACGCTGGCCTATTTGAAACAATTCTCGGTGCCGAAGATGCGATCATTTCGGATGCGCTGAATCATGCCAGCATTATTGACGGTGTTCGCCTATGTAAGGCAAAGCGCTTTCGTTACGCTAACAACGACATGGCCGCACTGGAGGCGCAGCTAATCGAGGCCACCGAGGCTGAGGCACGCTTCAAATTGATTGCTACCGACGGTGTGTTCTCGATGGATGGCGTTATCGCTAACCTAAAAGGCATTTGTGATCTAGCGGATAAATACGGTGCTATGGTGATGGTGGATGATTCGCACGCGGTCGGCTTCGTCGGTGATAAGGGTCGAGGCAGTCATGAACACTGCGATGTGATGGGCCGAGTGGATATTATTACGGGTACACTTGGTAAAGCCATGGGGGGGGCATCTGGTGGCTTTACCTCCGGTAAGCGTGAAGTCATCGAGTGGTTGCGGCAACGCTCGCGGCCCTACCTATTTTCCAATTCATTGGCGCCTGCAATCGTATCGGCATCTATTCGGGTGCTCGACTTGCTTGAATCGGGCGACCATCTACGTGATAGTTTAAGACGTAATAGTGCCCATTTTCGCCAGCGAATGAGTGAGGCAGGTTTTGCCTTAGCCGGTGCCGATCATGCGATTATTCCAGTCATGTTAGGCGACGCTAAGCTGGCGGCCGAAATGTCTACACGAATGCTCAAAGAAGGCATTTATGTAGTCGGATTTTCGTTTCCGGTGGTGCCAAAAGGGCAAGCCAGAATACGAACTCAGATGTCGGCAGCACATAGTCTCGAGCAAGTGGATTTTACCGTTGATGCCTTTATAAAAGTGGCTAAAGAGATTGGAGTGATAAGCTAATGACGGCGCAAATGAAAGCTCTAGCAAAATTGCACCCTGAAAAAGGAATTTGGATGATCGAGGCCGAGGTGCCAACTATTGGGCCAAATGACCTGTTAATTAAGATTAAGAAAACGGCGATCTGCGGCACTGATATGCATATCTACGCGTGGGATGAGTGGTCTCAAAAGACCATTCCAGTACCGATGATTGTCGGCCATGAATACGTTGGTGAAGTGGTCGATATGGGGCAAGAGGTGCGTGGCTTTGAGACCGGCGATAGAGTCTCCGGTGAGGGTCACATTACCTGTGGTCATTGCCGAAACTGTCGCGCAGGTCGGCGGCATTTATGCCGTAACACGTTTGGTGTCGGGGTCGATCGGCAAGGTGCCTTCGCTGAGTATTTACAGATACCAGCCTTTAATGCCTTTAAAATACCAAACAATATCAGTGACGATTTAGCCGCAATTTTTGACCCTTTCGGTAACGCCGTACACACCGCATTGTCGTTCAACTTAACCGGCGAAGATGTTCTGATTACTGGCGCAGGACCAATTGGCATTATGGCGGCCGCAGTGGCAAAGCACGTAGGCGCTCGTCACGTCGTGATTACCGATGTTAATGAATATCGCTTAGAGCTCGCAGGTAAGATGGGCGCGAGCCGAGCAGTCAATGTGGCCGAGCAAAAAATTGAAGACGTGATGAAAGAGCTAGGTATGACCGAGGGCTTTGACGTTGGCATGGAAATGTCTGGCGTGCCATCGGCTTTTACCTCAATGCTTGAAAATATGAACCATGGCGGTAAAATCGCAATGCTTGGTATCCCGTCATCTGATATGGCGATTGATTGGACTAAAGTGATTTTTAAAGGCCTAGAGATCAAAGGTATATATGGCCGAGAAATGTTTGAAACTTGGTACAAAATGGCCAGCTTGATTCAATCTGGTTTAGATCTATCTCCGATGTTAACGCATCAATTTCCGGTCGACGAATTTCAGGCCGGTTTCGAAATGATGGAATCTGGACAATCGGGCAAAGTGATTTTAGATTGGAGTTAATCTTATACGGTTGGGCTAAGCGAGCCGCTTAGCTGTGATTCTGGCGAACTACTACGGTATTCGAGCGGAACCACTACGGTATCCCAAGCGGAACCACTACCCGTCATCTTGAGCGAAACCACTACCCGTCATCCCGAGCGAAACCACTACCCGTCATCTTGAGCGCAGCCGAAGGATCTGTTGGTAATAATTAGATACCCTCAAGGGGCACCTAGTCCTTCGGCTGCGCTCAATGTATGGACTCCACCCCGAAAGGGGTTAAAGTAGTTTTACGACAAACAACCTAGAGTCCATACACATGACAC
>JAESTB010000548.1 GCA_016763815.1 Arenicella sp. | reverse complement strand
GGCCCTTACGCGCGTGCAATGGTTCGCGTTTGTAAGGAGGAGAGTTTTCATCAACGCCAAGGCTATGAAATCATGCTGTCGCTTTGCAATGGCACCCCTAAACAAAAAGAAATGGCGCAAGACGCGCTTAATCGGTGGTGGTGGCCATCTATTATGATGTTCGGGCCTCGCGATGACCAATCGCCCAATTCTGAGCTGTCTATGAAATGGAAAATCAAACTGTTTTCCAATGATGAGCTGCGCCAAAAATATATCGATATGGCGGTTGGCCAAGCCGAAATATTGGGCTTAACGATTCCAGACCCCGAGCTCAAGTGGAATGAGGAGTCCGGCCACTATGATTATGGCGAACCTGACTGGACAGAGTTCTATAACGTGATAAAGGGCAACGGCCCCTGTAACAAGCTGCGCGTCGATAATCGGCGCAAAGCACACGAAGAAGGTCAATGGGTACGCGATGCCGCGATTGCCTATGCCGAAAAAAAATCCGCCAAAGCGCAAGCTGCCAAAGCGCAAGCTGCCTAAGCAAAAACAGACGAGAGAAACGACGGTTATGACTGACAAAAAAGACTATCAGCTTTGGGAAGTATTTATACGCTCAAACCGAGGTATTGATCACAAACACGCAGGCAGCCTTAGAGCGTCTGATGCCGAAATGGCAATGCAAAATGCCCGAGACCTATACACACGCAGAATGGAGGGTGTCAGCATTTGGGTTGTACCTTCGTCACAAATTGTGGCGTCAGACCCCGATGATAAGAGTGTTCTTTTTGATCCGTCAGGAGACAAAATTTATCGACACCCCACGTTTTATAAGTTGCCAAAAGAACTCGAGCATATGTAATGAATAACGATTTATATACCTATACCTTGCGCCAAGCGGACAACGCGATGATACTGTGTCAGCGCCTCTGTCAGTGGGCGGCTAAGGCTCCTGAGCTTGAAGAAGACATAGCCTTAACCAATATCGGCCTGGACATGATTGGCCAAGCTCGCTCGCTCTACCAATACGCAGCAGAGCTTTCAGATAAAGACATCAGCGAAGACGATTTAGCATTCATGCGTGACGAGCGCCAATGGAGAAATTTATTACTGGTTGAGCAGCCCAGTGGAAATTTCGCTGACACCATCGCAAGACAGTATTTCTACGACGTTTGGCACTTAGCATTCCTTCAAGAGCTGGTGAATTGCAACGATGAAATGCTTGCGGCAATCGCGACTAAATCAGTGAAAGAAGCGCAATACCATGTACGCCACAGCAGCAACTGGGTTAAACGTCTTGGCGATGGCACTGAGCTCAGCCATGAACGCATGCAGGAGGCAGTAAACGAGATGTGGCAGTTCACTCCCGAAATGTTCGAATCCGATGAGGTAGATCAACGCTTACTGGCTAAAGGCCATGCGGCCGATTTAAGCAAAGTGAAAGTAATATGGGACACCGCTGTCACCGCGTTACTCGAAGAAGCAACACTAATAAAGCCCGACGAGGCGTTTCTAATGAGTGGTGGTCGTCAAGGCATCCACACTCAACACTTGGGGTACATCTTAGCTGAAATGCAGATTCTGCCGCGTAGCATGCCAGGGTGTAAGTGGTAAATATGCAGTCTCAAGAACAGGTAAAACTACTCGAGATACTCTCGTCTGTGGCAGACCCCGAAATCCCAGTTTTAAGCATAGATGAAATGGGCATACTCAGGGGAGTTGCAATAGAACACGGCCGCGTTAAAGTCACCATTACACCCACGTACTCTGGCTGCCCAGCAATAGATCAAATAGCGCAAGATGTCAGCACCGTGCTTGCTGACAATGGGTATCCCGAATCTGAGGTGTTGCTGGTTTTATCTCCCGCTTGGACCACCGACTGGATGAGCGATGAAAGTAAACAAAAATTGCGTGACTATGGCATTGCCCCACCGTGTCGAACCACGGATTTAAGCCAATCATCGGAAGAACAGCGGCTATTGTTCACGGCGCCCTGCCCTCAATGCCGATCTCTAAACACACAAATAATTAGTCAATTTGGTTCTACTGCTTGTAAAGCACTCTGGAAGTGCAATCAATGCAAAGAGCCGTTCGACTACTTCAAACCAATCTGAAATAAAACATGTTTGCTAAAGCCACCGTTAAGAATATTACTCGCGAGACACACGACTCTGTTGTCGTTTCTCTAGATGTCCCCTCTGATAGATTAGGTGATTTCACCTATGCACAAGGCCAAAATTTAACCTTCATCCGTGAAATTGATGGTGAAGAGCTAAGACGTTCATATTCGATTTGCAGCAGTGTCGCTGACAACGAACTCCGTGTCGGCATTAAAAAGGTTGAAGGTGGACTCTTTTCAACATGGGCGAATGAAGAACTTGCGGTTGGTGATACCATCGATGTGCTTCCGCCTACCGGCCACTTTTATACTGAGCTGGATGCTACGCAAAGCAACAATTATATTGGCGTCGCTGCGGGGAGTGGTATTACCCCTGTTCTGTCAATTTTAAAAACCACCCTTGAAACAGAATCGAGTAGTACTTTTACGCTTATTTATGGAAACAAGAGCACTGACACAATCATGTTCTTAGAAGAAATAGAGGGACTAAAAAACAAGTATCATGAACGCCTCGCGGTATTCAACGTGTTGAGCCGTGAAATCCAAAACTCTGACTTATTAAATGGCCGGATTGATGGTAAGAAGATTTCTCAGTTTTTGAAGACACTGATTCCAGCAGACCAGTTGAATGATGTGTTTCTTTGTGGCCCCTATGAAATGGTTACCTCCGCACAAGAGGCCTTTGTGATCGCTGGAGTAGAAAAAAAGAACGTTCATAGCGAACTATTTGGAGTACCTGAAGACCTTCAAGCAATAGCCAACGCTCAAGCTCAAAAATCATTGACTGACGAAGAGCGCTCACACTTAGTTAAACTGGTTGTTATCATCGATGGTAAAGGCAGTAAATTAGAACTCGCCCGAGGCGGAGAATCAATACTTGATGCAGCGCTGAAAGTTCGAAAAGATTTGCCATTTGCCTGCAAGGCTGGCGTGTGTGCCACCTGCAAGGCCAAAGTCATTAAAGGCGAGACAGAGATGGATCTAAACTATTCGCTCAGCGATGAAGAAATACAACAGGGCTTTGTCTTAACCTGCCAAGCTCACCCGATCAGCGACGAAGTCACTGTCGATTTTGATGAAAAATAGAAAGACTCGGTATTAAGACTCTACGTGTATTCAAAGAAAACGTTAATAGCCAGCATAGTACTGGCTATTATTCGAATCTGAAGACTAATCGAGCCTTATTTGTTAATCGTTTCGGCGAGAAACCTACCGTCATAACTCAATGGCCTAGTTGATTTATCAGCGCCGTCACCGTCGACGACATCAACCACACCCGCATTTCTTTGTAATTCTTTGTAATGCATATTGGCCGCTTTATAAATTTGTTTATAAATTTTACCACAGAGAACAAATGCTTCGTGGCCTGCCCAATTATCAGGCAGTAACGCTCGTGGTAAATGGGGATCACGTAAGGTCGCTCGGCGATATTCATCCATCATCAATAATCGCAGCGATAACATTTCAGCATTGTTTCCTTGCATCGAGAAAACGCCGTATTCATCGATCAACGGCGAAAAATCTTGTATAAACTGCTTATAGATACTTTCCACCTCTGAGATCGGCATACACATAGCCGCAAGCTCTCGATCGTCGATATTCAAACCTAAGTCTACTTCATGAATATTTTTACAGCGCATGGCAATGACCTTGCCGGTTAAATCTAGCCGATTGATTTTCTCAGAGATAAGCTCAAACTTATTGCCAGGATAGGCCCAAACACGTTTGCTCATCGCACCGAAACCTATCCACCCTAGTTCTTGCTCAAACTCACGTCTTAGTTCTGCATCTAAGGACGGAGCAAGCAAAAATATCAAAACCCAGCTACCATCCCAGCTCGGCGTATCGGAGTAGTAAATTCGCTGCTCCGCTTGACGAGTTTGAGCGTCGGCAGACTCAGTCAATTGATAATAACTTTTGCGCCCAGAGCGAGTTGCTGTTACCCAGCCATCCTCTCTGAGACGAAACAAAGCTGTACGTACAAGCCGGTCATTAACACCCAATAACTCAAGCGCAGCGCACACAGTTTCAACCCAGGCGAAACCATCATTGGTTACCACCATATCCCCATACAAGGTAGAGACCAGCGATTTGGCATGCACACGCCGGTCGAGTATTAGAGATTCGATAAACCCGCCGATATGCTTATTCAAAGAATGTTGAGAGTTGGTGGGTTGCATTTGAGTCCTACTTGTAAGATTTTTGTTTAAGGTGGTTTGTTAATCATTTTCTCTACAGCCAAGCCAATCGATAACAATCGTCGGTCGCTATTTTTCGGGCCGTCTAACAAAACACCAATCGGCAAACCATCTCGCCCCTTCCCAGCCGGGAGCGTCAAACTCGGTATGCCTGCATTTGAAGATGGATCAGTATTTCTGATATAAGTCGGAAATGTCGGTACTTGCGTGCCATTCAACATCACCGTTTCATCACTACTATCAATGGGCTGTGCTGATAATACCGTAGTCGGCATTAATAATGCAGCAACATTGTATTCATCAAAGGTTTTTTGATAGAGCAATTGTAACCGGGGTCTAAACTCATCCAGGGCTTGTCGATACGATAGCTCGGGCATTGCCTCTTCACCTAGTTGGCTTAGGACAGTGGCTTTCACATCTGGGCTAGCGATTCCGTCAACCAGTTGTTGCATCGAAACTCCGGTGTTTTGAGTTTTTAAATACACCGGCAATTCATGAATAAACTCATAAAGAACGACTGGAAAGCTCACACCATTATTCGCTTCTTCTAAGCCATGCATCTCCACTTCGACAATTATGACGCCCGCGTTGGCGAGCATTTCGATCGTTTGTTGCATGGTAGTTGCAACATCCTCAGAAAGGTTGTGGTAAAAATATTCTCTAGGTATCCCCAAACGCAAGCCCTTCAACGACACAGGCTTAAGCGCTGAATCACAATCGCTCATTATGCAGTCTAATAACGCCAGGTTGGTCACATTATTCGCAATCGGCCCAACAGTATCGCGAGTTTCCGACACGGGCGTGACCCCTCCAGACGGGTACCGACCCAAGGACGGCCGAAAACCAACCACGCCATTTAACGCCGGAGGAATACGCGTAGAACCGCCGGTATCAGTACCAAGCCCCATATCGACAACTCCGGCGGCTATAGCGACAGCGGTTCCACCACTACTGCCTCCAGCGAACCGTGATGGGTCGTATGCATTTCGCACCGGCCCGAACGCGGCATTATTACTGGTGATACCAAATGCTAGCTCATGCATATTTGTTTTACCGATAACAATCGCGCCGGCATCGAGTAGCCGTTGAACCGCAGGATTATTGTCTTGCGGCATAAAGCCTTTAAGTGCCGGTGTACCCGCGGAGTTGGGCATTCCCGCGACATGGATATTATCCTTAACAACAATCGGCACACCATGCAAAGCGCCGACTGTTTTACCCGCATCAAGCGCGGCCTGAGCGCTATGCGCAGACGCCAGAGCCACCGCATTATCGAGATGTATAAAGGCGCCTAGATTTTTAACGCTCTCGGCTCGCTCAAAAGTGACCTGCATTTGCTCAAGCAAATTGCTTGAGCTCTTAAAACCTGCACCGGCTTTGGGCACTTCAGGCTTAGAATCATGATTCAAGATCTCTATTGTTACGGCTGCTGCTTTGATTTCTTCAATTGTAAACGGCAGCACTTTAGTTCCATACGTAGAGTATAAGTCCACCTGATCTTCACTATGTTTTGCAGCGGTTCCATCCGCAGCCACAAAACCGCTCTGCCCAGGTGGGTTCACATCAAAGGCTACAAATCGGCCATCTTTAGCCACAAAGAAATTGTTTTCGCTGCCTCTATTCATATAGGCTGGCAACGATACTAAGCGGTCTTCAGACGCTTGAGGCACACCGCGAAAATTGTATGGTTTCCAAGTCATAGGTGCCGCCGCTAATGTCCACGTTGAGGTGTCACTACCATGCTCCGCAATCAGAGCTTCGATTGTTTCGATAAAGCTCCGTGACAAAACCTTAGCGGGCGTTTCCCCGTTGAAAAAATCATAATCATTGGTACCGCTCTCCAGGGAAGTCAAGTTACGTAATATCACCTTCGAGCCAACACTGGAACCCATCGATGGGCCAAGCGGCTTATTCGGGTTATTGGTCGCCGCATACAGTGCGTATTTATCTTCACCTATATCGTCTTTAAAGACATTTTCAAACAGACGTTTAGTCCAACTTTCGACTATTAACTCAGCGGCACCGTATTCTCCATTCGCTTCAAGTCGCCATTCGCGATCCCAGTTCTCGACAATTTCGAATGCCTTTTTAGAGTCAGAACTCAGAACTACTGCCGACACCGCCTTAGTCAAGTAAGGCAATAAAAAAACCGCCGATACATCTTTATAGCTAACCTGTTCAGTAATAGCCCAAACGTCATCTGTCGTCATCTTTGCGGATGAATTAATCTCATTCACAATATGCTTAGAACGATCGGCTTCGCTCCATGTGTAGGTCCATAAATCACTGGTAGGCCAACCTGCAGCAGGTCGATTATTCCAATTGACAATATAACCTTGATCAGGATTACGCACATTCGGGCTGTCTGAATAGGGACGAAAACCCAACCAATCATCGCGGCCAGAACCCTCAGCAGGAATTCGTGAATCGTGAGAATCAGCACGCCGCGGATAGCGGCCGCCATGGGTGTAGCCCAAATTGCCTTTTACATCCATATAATAAAAATTGATATTAGCCGCCACGCCGCTCAAGCGTGATTGGACAGCGTCCATGGTTTTATCTTTCGATAAGTTCACCCAGGCCATTAGAGTTTGAACTTCGGCACCCTCCCATGCTCTAGCGCGGGTATAGGCGGTACCACTTTCACGGTCCATTGAGACGACCATGCCATGAACTGAACGCCGTGCGGTCACCGCGACGTCGGCTTCACCCTTAACCTTGATCGTTTCAATCCAAGTCTCAAACTTTTTATCTTGATTGTCATGCCGATAATGTTCCGGCTTATTGTTAATCAGTTGTTCCCGGTACACGTCGACCTGGTCACTCATACCGGCGGTACTTCCCCAACTGACATTATTGTTATGCGCAAATAACATCGACGGTAAGCCTAATAGCGTGTTGCCGACCAAATCAAAATCGCCTCCATGTAAACCAATGCTATACACATACGAAGGCAAACCAAAGCCAAACTGCGGGCCGTTTACCAGGGCACCATCGGCATTGCTTAGTCTACTGCCGCTGACTGACCAAAAATTGCTCGCCGCTTGATATTCTGGGCCAATAAAACCGTACTCAGCGAGTTGTTGATCCGCGATAGCTTGCATTTTCGGATCATTAGTGGTGCCTAGAAACCTGCCATTTTTGTCTAACACCACTCGCGTTGTCTGCACTTCGCCCAGAGGCTGCTGAGTATTCCAAGCATGTGTGGCATTCAATGGTGTATCAGATACGACGGCCGAAACAGCGGCGGCTTGGGTGGGTTGGTCTCGCGGTACGGTTGTTGGTGAGCTTGGGTCGACCAACCATTTAGACGCATCAAATATTTTCTGAGCCTTTTCTACGCCATGCAACTTGCTCAAACTGGTCAACAAACTTAGATTGTCTAACTCGGAATTAAAGTCGGAATAACGATGGATAATAGACCCAACAAAAATCATCGCCACGTCATAGGAGCTCCATTTCTGCGGCAAAAACCCATAATCCATAAATTCTTTTGGTAGCAGTGTCGCTTGTGCGCTAAGCACCTCACTCACCCGCTTGCTAAAACCTGCAGCATAGGCCTGCAAAACGTCTCTGTCTTGATCGTCTAGCTCGTTTAGTTGCCGGCTCACGGCACGATGGTCATAAGCAGTGCGCAGGTGTTTATCCAGATCAAGATATTTACGGCCTAATACTTCAGCCACACGACCTTCTGCCGTCCGTCTAAGCATTTCCATTTGGAATAATCGGTCTGTCGCCACCGCATATCCGTAGCCAAAATAGACCCCATAGTTGCTGTCAGAAACAACATGAGGGGTACCATATTCATCTCGGTAGATGGTCGTGCCCTCTAGAGCATCCGTTAAGTCAGCGCCCTGAGTTACAGACACGTCCGGCGAGGTAACGCTACCTTCGGAAGCCACCGACGAACCAGCGCTTAACGCCAGCGCTGATAACAAACCCAAAAAAAATGGGCGCATCGTTGCGCCCATCCAATCAACTACTTCTACAATAGTTTTATTCAGCATATTTTAGTTTTTTACGTTTAGTAAAATCCCCGCCAGAAGCAGCGGGGACAATTTTTGAAATTAAAAATCCATTCGATGGCAAGCCACCGAAGATTCACCCTAATGCTGCGACTAAAAGTTAACCGTACCGGTCACGCCAAAAGTGGCGGGGGCACCATAGACACCAATTGAGCCTGGGCCAATTCTAAATGCATGAGTAATGTATTCTTCATCGGTAACATTTTGTCCCCATAACGTCAGCTGATACTTCTCATCTGAAGAAACCCAGTTAATTCGTAGATCGAGTAAATCTACTTCATCAGCAATGGTTTCAGTGATCGTAGGAAAGTCAAAGTGTTGTTCATCAACATGGCTGTACTGTAAACGGAAATCATACTCACCATGCGCTGTCGGTAAATTATAGTTTGCGGTAAAACTATACGAATGCTCAGGCGCTTGGCGCAGTGCTAAACCTGAAAAATCAGACGAACCATTGGCACCTTGGAGAACCAAATCATTGGCTTCGGTATCAAGGTAAGCATAATTGCCTGAAAACTTAATGCGGTCGCTTGCGTACCAAATAAAGTCTAGCTCGACACCCGACAAATCAGCACTACCAATATTGGTAGTCTGGAACGAGCCAAAATCAGAATTGGGTACCGGGCCAAAGCGAACTACTTGCAAGTCTTCATAGTCAGACACAAATGCTGTCGCATTAAAGCGCAAAGTATTGTCAAGAAAGTCACCTTTAAAACCAAGTTCAAAGTTGGTAACTTGTTCTGGGTTGACCACGTTCGTCGCCGCAGACGCAACACCTTGAGAGCCAGCAAAACCACCTGACTTATAACCAGTCGAAACGGTTCCAAAGTACATCGTATTTTCGTTCGGACGATATTGCAATGAGGCCATTGGTGAGAAGTCATCAAAATCTACATCCGCTTCTCGAATGAACACTTCATTGATAATATTCAAACTACCTTGCACGCGGTTTCCGCCAAACACACAATTCGAATTGTCTGCAAAACCGGCTGCGACAATTGCTTCATCACTGCCGTCACAGTTAATCGCAGAGGCTCTATAATCTCGGTCATCACGGCTGTATCGACCACCAAAACTCAGTGTCGTTTTCGGGTTAATATCCCAAGTACCTTGCCCGTAAAGAGCATAGCTAGTCGTCTCATTTTCGGTTCGGGTATACTCATTACCGACCACAGATTGACCGGTGGCTTGAGTATTACGATCTAAACGAAATTGTTCTCGTCGATCAGTATCCTCGATTAAAAAGAAGGCACCCACCACATAATTAAAAGAACTGTCCGATTGTGATGTCCAACGAAACTCTTGCGAAAAAGTGTCTATTTCTTCTTCAATATCATCGATCACATCAATACCAAAAACGCCTGCCGCTAGGTCAGCCCCAATTGGAGCACCAATAGATGGTAATTCCCAATCGGTTTCAACACTTCGAATCGCGGTGATCGTAGTAATCTTACCTGAACCGAAGTCGATGTCGCCCTGCAAGCTAATTCCACCCGTTTCACGGTCACTAAAACCTTCAACCGGCGATGTATTTTGTAGAGGCCCAGTTAAGCCAACTGAAGGAGCCACTCCGTTTTCAAAAAATGGGCCCGCTATTGGCACTCGTCCGGCATCAGCGCGCTCGTCTTCAAAGTGATCTGCTGAAAGCAACCACTCTGAATTCTCGCCTTCCCACAATAACTGGCCTCGAACCGTCGATTGGTCTTCGTCTTGTAGATCCAAACCAAGTAGCACATTACGCACAAAACCGTCGTGTTCTCGATGGTTCACAACTAACTTGCCTGATAATTTGTCAGTTATTCCACCACTGACTAAACCTTGATAACGTAGTATGCCCTCATTACCAACGGTAACAGCGGCCTTTCCGCTGAATTCTTGACTCGGCTTTTCGGTTACAACACTGATTGCTCCACCGATCGCATTACGACCGAACAATGTTCCTTGCGGGCCTTTCAATACCTCGATACGTTCAAGGTCAAATAGGTCAAAATTAATTCCTGCACCACGACCGATGTAAACGCCATCCAAAAATAACGCCACTGAATTATCTAAGCCGGCTCCGTCGTCTGCCGAATTAACACCTCGCAATGAAATTAATGCCTGTCCAGGTGCAAACTCTCCATACGATAAACCGGGTACATTAACGGCCAAAGATCCGGCATCAAAGATATTAGCGGCCTCTAACTCTTCTGAGCCAATAGCCGTGATCGAAATTGGAACATCTTGAATGCTTTGCGCGCGATACTGCGCTGTAACAATTATTTCTTCAAGCTGTTGCTTCGCCAATGCCGGCGTGGCGGCCGTCATTGCTAACCCCACACCAATAGCAAGCGAGCTTAGCTTGGGTTTACTGCCTATTGCAAATTTCATAATCACTCCTCTATTTTACTTATTAATAATTATTTTTTTATTTTTTAACTACATCTTCTTGTTACTGGCTAACTCCGCCACCACTAACTGCTTATCAAATAGCGCTCTATCTTGAACCGAAGCCGCACTGCGATCAGTTATTGAAACGACAACCATGGTGATAAAAGCGGCGGTCATGGTGAACAACGCGGGATAATCGTATGGAAAGAGTGGCGCCTCAGCGCCAATAATACTGACCCACACTTTTGGCCCACCAACAATCAAAGCGATTGAAGATACGAAGCCCACTAGCCCACCGATCACCGCGCCGCGAGTGGTAAACCCTCGCCAATACATGGCTAGAATTAGAATCGGGAAATTCACACTCGCCGAGATCACCATCGGCATTACCGCGATGAAGGCAACATTTTGGTTTTGAAACAAAACGCCAAGTCCCACGGCAACACTGCACAAAACCACCACGGTAATTCTGGAAATAAACATTTCTTTACGCGGGTCTGGCTTTCCTTTGCTTAAGAGTTCGGCGTATATGTCATGTGAAATCGCGGCCGAACCCGCCACCGTCAAACCGGCGACAACCGCTAGAATTGTCGAGAATGCAACCGCCGACATAAACCCCATAAGTAAGTCGCCACCCAACGCATGCGCTAAATGAATCGCCGCTACGTTGCTGCCGCCAATCAGTTTTCCATCAGTATAATATTGCGGATCACCGCTTATAAACGCGATGGTGGCAAAGCCAATCAAAATTGTCATTATGTAAAATAGCGCCATCATGTTCGACGCATAAAACACAGATTTCTTCGCCGCTTTCATATCTGGGACCGTAAACAAGCGCATGAGCACATGTGGCAAGCCAAGGGTTCCGAACATCATCGAAACAGCAATCGTAATCGCCTGTATTGGGTCAGAGAAAATACTGCCCGGCTGCATTATTAATTCGCCGCGCGGATGAACCTCGACCGCTTTTGCGAACAAGCTATCGAGATTAAAGTTGAACGCTACTAAGGCCAGCACACACATCAAAGCGGCGCCGCTCAAAAGTAGAATAGCTTTAATAATTTGCACCCAAGTAGTCGCTAACATGCCTCCTGCGGTGACGTAAATAATGACTAAGACTCCAACCATCGCGACAGAAACCGTATAGGGAATACCGAAGAGCAATTCGACCAGTTTTCCGGCGCCAACCATTTGCGCGATCAAATAGAAAATGATTACTGAGATAGTCCCTAAGGTTGCGATCATTCTAATTGGCCGTTGTTGCAGCCTATAGGAAACGACATCAGTGATCGTGTAACGGCCGAGGTTACGAATACGCTCAGACATTAAAAACAACATGATCGGCCACCCTGCTAGCGCCCCGATGGCTAAGATCAAACCGTCGAAGCCAGCGGTGAAGATAAGGCCGGAAATACCCAAAAATGACGCGGCGGACATGAAGTCACCGGCGATAGCCGTTCCGTTTTGGCCTGCGGTAATATTTCCGCCTGCAGTGTAAAAAGCGGAGCTGGAGTTGGTCCGGCTAGAAGCCCAATAACTAATCCACAAGGTGGCAGCTACGAACGCGACGAAAATAATGATAGCCGAAGTATTGCCACTCTGAGACTCAGCAGCGGCCCAAGCATTCGCGCTGACCATGACCAAAAGAAGTGAACATAGTAATTTATTAATCATTATGTTCACCACTTAGAACTTTTTGCTGCATTGGGTCCAGCCACTTTTCGCTAATGAATATGTACACCCACTCAAGCAATACCATCGCTATAATCACGACCACCGCGGCCAAAATGCCAATCGTTAATGTGCCCCCATCTTGCAATGGGCGAGCAAAAAGATCGTTATAGAACGCTATTCCACCTACGAAAAAAGCGTGAACTAGCACGAGCAGAGCGGCAAGAGTAAAACGTACTCTTGAACGCAACTTAAGAAGTTTTCTAAATGCCGGATTACTATTCAAAATCATTTCTGCCTTTTAATTCGGGGTTAGCTAGATCGTCTCGAAATCACGATTTCTCAAATCTAACACGTTAAAAATATAAATGATACTAAATATATAATTATTGATGATTTTAGTATCATGTTGACATTCGCCTATTTCATACACATTTTTAGTTAGTTACTGAGTAGTAGAATCGATGCGCTAGATAAGCCAAAAACAGACATCAAAAAACACGAAAGAGGTAAGCAGCAAGCCAGTTTGATTGGTTTTTTCGATTCACTTAAGTCATCTCAATGTTGAACATTTACTCATTGAAAGAGGTTTTTAGTCAGTAATGGTTCGATTTCATTGCTTACCTGAACAATCAAAATTAAGTAAAAATTTCAGCACATTTTGATTAAAATCTTGTGCTTGTTCGATATTTGATAGATGCCCTGCATCAAGTTTCACCAGTGTCGCATCGCGGTAATGACTGAGTAAAAACTCAGACTCCGACGCCGGCGTGGCCAAGTCTTTAGTACCGGCGATAAGCAAGGTTGGTAAGTCATTTAATTGCGCTAAATTACGCATATCCATGTCTCTAATTGCCGCACAACAACCGGAATAACCAGCCGCACTAATGGACTCAAACATGGCCTTCAACAACGCTACGTTTTCAGGGCTTTTAGCCGAAAAGTCGTCGGATACCCAGCGCGCTAATATGCCAGGCCAAATACTTATTAAGCCCTGTTCTTGCACATGGTCTATACGATCTTGCCACAACGATGCAGGCGCAATTTGCGCGGCTGTATTGGCCATCACTAATGCGTGAATTCGCTGCGGGTAAAAGGCGGCCAGCCACTGTGCCGTCATGCCACCAATAGACAAACCGCAAAACAGTACTTTGTCGAGTTTTAGGTGGTCTAACAATTCGATAACATCACATCCCAAACGGTCCATCGAGTAGCCGCCGGGCGTAACATCGGAACCACCATGACCGCGACTGTCGTAGCTCAATACACTAAAGTTCTTTTTAAATTCAGTGAGTTGCGGATGCCACATATCCATGGTTGTACCTAAAGAATTAGACAACACTAAAGTCGGCTTACCGGCATTGATATGATGGCTGTAATG
>JAESTB010000547.1 GCA_016763815.1 Arenicella sp. | reverse complement strand
TTTTGTTGCACTTAGCTGGCAATTAATTGTGGTGTTCATACTTGCATGGGCCGTGGTCGCGGCGATTACACGTTACTCGTCACTGGCGTCATTAATGGCCACTGCGCTAACCGGTGTAGCGAGTTTCGCGATCTTTAATCAAGAACATCAATTGCAGTTGATCGGCGCAATTTTCTGGATCGTGGCGTTTACATTCCAACGCCACAAAGAAAACATCGAGCGCTTAAAAAATGGGACAGAAGGCAAGATTGGTCAGAAATCTAACTGATGCCGATACCCGAGTGCGTCACACCGAGTTCTTCGCGACTGCGCTCGTAGCCTGGGCTAAGCTAACCATTTCTCTTCGTTTACATCACTTATAAGTTACTTGCCTGAACGACAACTTTGCTCAAGGTCTACGGTGCTATCAAGCAAGTGCAAATAGGTATTAAGACTGTGATAGCAAGCGACACTATTAACAATTTCTGTTTGCTCAAATGAGCTGACTTCGATTTCATGCCAGACGTGTTGATAGCCCATTTCGGGTAATGGCAGCCTCGGCACGATATCAGGCTGATTGACAATTCGAATGCCATCGACGATGTTGCTGTGGTAAGCATCAACAAAAACTGGGTCACCGGTCAGGGGCGATGCAAAAGTAAGCGATTTTACTGATGCCGAAACCACTTTCTGAGTTGCGCTGTAGGCGGTCAGAGTTGCTAAGGATGAGCCCAGACTGTGACCAACAACAATTAGCGTCTCTATGTCGTGCAGCGATTCAAGGTAATCATTAAGGCTTACCACAGATGCGCTATCGGGCGTCGCTAAGGTGAAGCTGCTAAATATTTCGCTAAAGCCTAGCGCCACTCGACCATCAGTCGCGTTGTCGGAAAACGGAACAAGCTCAAATTCAACATCATCGACCCACTCCTGAGCGTCGCTGGTACCTCTAACCGAGATCACTAGTGTTTTTGAACTGTCACTTGATCGCCAAATATGTCCGTAAAATTCTTTCGTCTGCGAGCCGGCCTTATCTTTACCTTGAAGGTTAGCAATCGGCGTGAACAGTTTTAATAAATCGGCATCTCGAGGAAAGCTTGATGCAATAGGAAATTTAGGGTTGGCATTACTCTCGGCACCTTCGAATAATGCGTAGTCAATTAATATCAATCGACCAAGGTTTACGATCTCGCTTTTGGTAAAGCCGAAGTTAGCCGTGTCGTCTAAATCAATTTGGTGCTTGCCCACTCTGTCGCAGCTTGATAATAGAGTCGACAAGATAACGATAATAAAGACAGCAATAGGGTGTCGTGCCATGAAATTAGATTTCGCGCGATATTGGGCGCTCTCAGGTAGTTGTGAACAGGCAATTAGCAGTCAATAATAAACGATCATAGCTTTGTTGGCCCTTTGCATTAATCTTTAATTAATTCAGGAAGGGACGGCAATAATCGCGATGGCTAACACACAAGCAACGACTATTAGAGAAATCAAAATGTCCTTGCTTACATCGTTCAGTTTCATGTTTATATTCATACTTCTCTGGCGCGTAGGGTGAGTCTAACGAGATAACATCTCGCATGCAGCAGAGATAACCTTAGACCATCATCTTACTTAAGTCTGTAATACAATTGGACTAGGTAACCAGCACCGACAAACGCAATAGCTGAAAAACCGGCTATACCTATATAGGAAGGAGCTCTTCTAGCGACCAACGAGGTTTAACTTGGAAACTTAAATCAGGGCTAGCTTGATGCAGTCGCTTGGAGCCAGCGTAGGCAATCATGGCGCCATTGTCTGTGCAGAAGTCGATACGCGGGTAGAACAACTCGCAGCCAATTTTATCGGTCATTATTTTAAGTTGCTCGCGTAGGCGAATATTAGCCCCAACACCACCAGCCACGACTAAACGCCTTACCTTAGTGTGCAGCAAAGCGCGTTTACATTTGATCATCAGCGTATCGACGGCGGCATCTTGAAACGCATAAGCGATATCGCAAACGGTTTGCTGATCTATAAACTCTTTTTCAACCGTATTAAGTGCAAAAGTCTTTAAGCCGCTGTAACTGAAGTCCAACCCTGGGCGATCAATCATCGGGCGAGGAAATTTGAAGCGTGTTGGGTTTCCGAGCTCGGCTGCTTTGGCCATGGCTGGGCCGCCGGGGTACCCCAAGCCCAAGATCTTGGCTGTTTTATCGAAAGCTTCGCCAACCGCGTCATCGAGCGTTTGACCTAAGATGCGGTATTCGCCAATCCCTTTAACCTCGGCCAATAAGGTATGTCCACCGGAAACTAATAGCGCGATAAACGGAAATTGTGGAGGCTTGTCTTCTAGCATGGGAGCCAACATATGCCCCTCCATATGGTGAACACCGACGGCCGGCACTCCCCAAGAAAATGCCAGTCCCTTAGCTACCGCACTGCCAGCAAGCAATGCACCCGCCAAGCCTGGGCCGCTGGTATAGGCCACACCCGTGATGCTTTCACGCTCGCAACCAGCTCGCTCAAGCACCGTTTCTACTAGCGGTATAACCTTACGAATATGATCGCGTGCGGCCAATTCAGGCACAACACCGCCGTATTCTCGGTGTGTTTCGATTTGAGAATATAAAGCATGCGCGAGCAGGCCTTGCTCACTATCGAAAATCGCAACGCCAGTATCATCGCATGAAGTTTCAATGCCTAAGACACGGTTGGGAACTGCTTTTGTCATGTAAGATGCCGCTCTGTTTAGAGCATGTGAGTGAATAGCTGATAGCAAGAATTGAGCAATCAACGGCAAGCTAATAAAGGCAAGGGTTTAGCATAATATATAAACCAGAGGCCTCAATTGACTAAATTATGTGCGTAAGTATATACAAACACACTCTAAACGGCTAGAATCGCGCGGCCTGAATGAGGAAACCTTCATTCCTTAAAGAATTTTTAAAAAACAAATAGACAGATATGCCACAAGTAAAAGTTAAAAACGACGAACCATTTGACGTCATCCTTCGTCGCTTTCGCCGCTCGTGCGAAAAAGCCGGTATTTTCACAGAAATGCGTCGTCGTGAGTTCTATGAAAAGCCAACATCAGTTCGCAAGCGCAAAGGTGCTGCGGCAACTAAACGTGAAATGAAGCGTGCGTCTCGCGGTCGTATCCGCACTACACGTCTTTATTAAGCACTGCTTAACTTTAAATTAAGGAAAGCTGACTATGTCGCTTAAAGATCAAATCTTTGCGGACATGAAGACCGCAATGCGTGCCAAAGACGCACCTTTGCTTGAGTCTATTCGTATGCTACGCGCTGCGATTCAACGCAAAGAAGTAGACGATCAAACCGAGATCGGTGATGAGGAAGTGTTAGTGATCCTGCAGAAGCAGATTAAGCAATCGCAAGACGCCATAACTCAATTCACCGCAGGTGATCGAAGCGACCTCGCCGACAAAGAGCAAGTTCATGTAGATAACCTCAAAGGTTATTTACCCGAACAGCTAGGTGATGATGAAATCGCTGAAGCCGTCGCCAAGGCCATAGCCTCTACCGGCGCCGAGTCTATGAAAGACATGGGCAAGGTAATGGGCCTGTTAAAAGGCCAACTGCAAGGTAAAGCTGACATGGGTAAGGTCAGCGGTGTTATTAAGGCTGCGTTGAGCTGATAACATGTTAGCCAGATAGAATGAAAAAGCCTGAGCATTACATTAATTGCGCGGGCTTTTTTATGCGTCAGTAGGTGATCGGTTTTTATTTAAACTATTGAAGCACTCGCCAATCACCCAGATCAGCAGTGCTGATACTAATGACTC
>JAESTB010000043.1 GCA_016763815.1 Arenicella sp. | reverse complement strand
GGTCAGCGGCGGTGCCAACACCTTGGCTTGGGTAGGTAGATGGGGAACTATCGTTGCGCTGCTGAGGCTCTCTATTATTTAGCTGAGGCTCTGTTTGTGGGTTTGTTTCTGCCGATACATTATTGTAATTCGACCAATCGCCATTGCCAGGCGTGGCGGTCGAAGGCGCGACTGATTTGGCACTCTGCATCGACTCAAGGCGCTTGGCCTGAGCATCAACCTGCCTCTGCAATCGTCTTAACTGAAACTGCTGTCGGTCAATTAGGTCCCGCAACTCACCAACTTCTTGCCTCATTGTCTGCACTTGAAGCATCAATTGCGTCGCGCTATTGCCCTGTTGTGCTAAGGCATAATTAAAAATCGGGGTAACACTAAGTGCAACCCCGATAGTCATTACATACGTTTTAATTCGTCGCATAATTAACCTATGTTCGTGTCAAGAGCTAATGCCATAAACGCATTAGCTCTCGTAACGATTACCTCACACTAGGCGAGGATAGAACTTATTAGTACTTAATTCCTACTCGGCGATTAGCCTTCCATGCAGTTTCAGTATGAGCAACATTAACTGGACGCTCTTCACCGTATGAAATAGTTTCAATAGCGCTAGATGCACCAGCGGTATTCATCAACTGAGCAACGGTTTGTGCACGACGCTCGCCTAACGCAAGGTTAAAATCACGAGTTCCACGCTCATCCGCATGACCTTCAAGATTTACACGAAGACCACCTTTCTCGCCAAGGTACTGCGCATGACGCGTTGCAATGATGCGTGAACGCTCATCAATAGCCGAACTATTGTATTTAAAGTACAATACTTTGTAGTTTAACGGGTCGCCATCGATACCGAATTGGCTAGCCAAATCACTAACTGAATAGCCAGAGCCATAGGCATTTCTATCTACATTGGCAGTATCAACAACAACTGGTTTAGTTGATTCTGTCTCAACTACTTGCTTTTCATTAGACGCACATGCGGTTAGCACCAAGCCCATTAATACGGTCATGATTAGACCCAATTTACGATTCATATTTCACTCCAAGAATGATTATTTGTTATTTTGGTTGCCGTTGTTTTGTTTTATTTTCTAAGCGGTGACCACGCCGGCTCACGCACATCACCACTCACAAGACTCAATCGAGTTCTTACTCGACCATCAGCTGACGCCACCATCAACGCTGGCTCATATTGTTGTTCAGTTTTATATAATACCATGTCTCCATTGGGAGAAAAACTCGGACTTTCATCAAATTTAGCATTGGTCAGCATTGTCAAGCGGCTGGTTTCCTCGTCCATTACAGTTATCTGACCACCTTCATGTACCATTAAAATCTTACTGCCATCAGAATTATAAGAAGCATTGGCACTTTCGTCGCCCTCAAATGTCATTCTCGAGAGCGATTCATCGTTGATACTATAGCTGTAAATCTGGGGTTTGCCAGTGCGACTTGATGTAAACAAAAAACTATCACCTCTGGGCGACCACGATGGCTCTGTGTCGATACCATAATGTGAGCTTATTCGAGTGTGCTGGCGTGACAAAACATCATAAATAAAGATATCTGGGCTGCCGTGCTGCGAGCTCGAGTAAGCGATTTTTGAACCATCCGGCGACCACGCGGGTGCTGAGTTAACACCTTTAAACTCGGCAATTGTCTGATCTACAAACGTGGTTAAATCGACCACCTTAACGATCGACCCCTTATTATTAAAACCAACAAACGCTAATTTTTGACCATCGGGCGACCAGTCTGGTGACAGCAATGGGTTCCAAGAAGCGTAAACTTCACGTGCTCCGAAGCCATCCCAATCGGAAACCATCAAACGATAACGATAGCGTTGATACTCAACTTCAGTGCGTGATATGTAGGCCATACGCGACTGAAACGCGCCAGCACCACCGGTAAAAGCCTGATAAACATTGTCGCTGATAACATGGGCCGCCGTTCTTAAATCTCGCATTGAAAGGCCGCTGATTCGCTTGCCGTTACCAATGCGCTGCTCACGGGCAATATCGTACATCTGAAACTGGACTTCATATTGGTCAGGGCCGAGGGTCCAAACTTCGCCTATCACCAAAACTTCAGCATCAATAAAACGCCAGTCTTTCCACTGAACTTCTTCATTACGAGAAGGATTGCTAAGGTAATTCTGTGCCGCGATGGGTTCAAATTTACCAGAAGCAACTAAATCAAAGGCGATAACCTCATTGATTTGGTGTTCTAAAACGCTGCCATCAAGCACCTTGAACGGTACTATGGCAATTGGGATGCCCCGCACCTCAGCTCCGGAGATGTTTAACTCTACTTGTGCGTATGACGGCAGACTGACTAGGCTAGCAAGCAGCAATGAGGCCGAAACTAATAGACGACGAAAAGATTGTAGGTTATTCATAAGTCTAAAGAGCTCTTATTGTTTCAGGTTGATATTTATGTCTTGCAAAAGTTGATGTGCTGACGGGTCTTCTTCGACAGTTGGGAAGGGCAGCGGACTAGCTTGCAATACCGCGGTCTCTACACTGCGATCATAGTCCTGACTTCCGCTCGAGTTTATGACAACAACCTTAAGTACACGCCCATCTGAAGAGAGTTTAATATTTATTTTCGCAACTCGCCAAGATTCGGTGCCAGGGGCCACTCGCCACTTGTCTTTAATCGCCTGTTCAATCTTGGCTGAATACTGGCTCATTACTGTAGTGGTGCGTTCTTTGGCTCGACGATCGGCTTCGCGCTGCAGCTGTTCGGCCTCTTCTGCGGCAAGCAGCTTATTTATTCGCCGCCTTTCTCGCAAATCCTCTTCTTCTCGAGCCACCTGCTTTTTCAACTCAGTAATTCGCTTTTTCTCGGCCTCGGCCTTCCGCTTAGCAATTTTCTCATCTTTCTTGCGCTGCTCATCGTCTCTCTTCTTTTTTAAAGCGATTTCTTTACGCTGAGTCTCCAATTTTTCTTGTTCAAGTTTCTGCCTGTCTTGCAGGTCAATGACTTTCTGCTGCTCTTGATCTGCTTGTTGTTGTATTTTTTTTAGCTCGTCTTGCTGACGCTTTTTTTCTTCACGCTTTTTGCGTTCACGTTCACGGTCTGCCTTTTTAATCTTCTCTTGCTGGTCTTTAATCTGCGACTCATCGATCATACTGGCTTTAATGGTATCGAGCTTTTCTGCATCAAAAGCGTCAATAGTTTCACGTGCCTCGTCATTAGTAAAATTGAACAACAATGCCGCTATTACCAATAGATGCACAACTGCGGCCGCGATGTAAGCCATCACCCGATTTTTGCTGCCGGCTTTTCTTCTGTCACTCATTATTATTGTCTATTATTTTAAAGTCGTTGGCAGCGGTTCAGTCACCAAACTTACTGTTTCAACACCAGCGGCTTTCAACACCACCATCGCATTGAGCACGTCATCGTAAAGTGCCGCCTTATCGCCCCTAACCAAAAAGTCAGTTCTAGGCTTCTGTCGGTATAAGGCCGCTGCGTAGGTCAAAACCTCTTGATCACTCTTAGCTGTCTCATCGATATACATTTGGCCATCTTTATCAACCGTTAGAATAAACGGTTCAGGCGCTTCAGGGTTAAACTCGACAGGGTTCGCGGTGGTTTGTGGAAGGTCAATCTTAACGCCCTCGGTAAGCAGCGGTGCTGTTACCATAAAGATAATCAACAACACCAACATAACGTCGATGTACGGCACCACATTAATCTCAGAGATTGGTTTACGTTTGCGGTCTCTATATTTACTCATGGCTCAGCTCCTAACACGATTTAGTGTTAACGCTCCTCAATGGTCAGTTGGCGATTGACAATGCTGACGAACTCTTCCATGAACACCTCATACTGACCAATTAGCCTCTCGACGTGATAGGTGAAACGATTGTAAGCGATTACCGCTGGGATCGCGGCAAACAGCCCCATTGCGGTGGCAATTAGTGCCTCGGCAATACCAGGCGCAACACTGGCGATGGTGGCCTGCTGGGTAGAAGAGCCGAGCGATATAAACGAATTCATTATGCCCCAGACGGTGCCAAACAAACCAACGTATGGCGAGGTTGAACCGACGGTCGCAAGAAACGGTATTTGCGATTCGAGATGATCAATTTCACGGCCCAGTTCAACACGCATTGCCCGTTGAACTGCATCGAGCAAGTCATTGTTATTAGCATAGCCACGCTCGGTCAAGCGTTGATATTCTCGGTAGCCAGCAACGAATATTTCACTCATACCAGATGATTTTTTAGTTTCAGCGCCCCATTTGTTGAACAGGTTTCGCATGCTGCCGCCGGACCAAAACTCACGCTCAAACTCAGCGGTCATTTTACGCTCAGTGTGTAAATTTTTAGTTTTCGAGAAGATGATTGACCAAGAAAACAGTGATGCCAAAAACAACATCAACATGACCAATTGAACAGTCAAGCTGGCTTCTAGTATTAGAGATACAATGGACATGCTTTCGCTAGCCTTAGTGGCAACGGCATTCGCAGCGCCGCCAACGGCGGCATTCAAGGGCTCTGATTGTAGAGCCTGTGCTGAAATTTGAGCGGCTGCTTGAATCATTATATTTAGAGTTACGATTGCCATTCTTATTAGTTACCAATTTGGCCGAACAATTCGACGTTATTTTAGACTTCTTAACTTGCCCATCACGCAACAGATGGTGATTTTATTCAACCATGCTTAGCCAACATTAAGTACAGGCCACGGCTAGCTTAAACATCAGCGGCCAACGCGACACGTAGAGAATCAGGCATGGCGCTTAATTTAAACGAACTATGGTGCAAAGTCGCTAGTTTTATTGTTGCTTGGCATATTAGTTGCTCTTGATTATAAATTTTCTGTTCAAGTAATAACTTAACCTTACCCACTTGCAATGGTCTGACCGTAACCGTCAATTGGTCAAATAGCCGTGCAGGCAGGTCATACTTAAGTGTCGCTTCGCGTACAACGAAGATAATACCGGTATTATCATGAATATTGGCAATGTTATGCCCCAGCGAATCCAGCCAATCGCAACGGCAACGCTCCATAAAGTTCAGATAGTTAGAGTGGTAGACAACCCCCCCGGCGTCAGTATCTTCATAATAAACTCTAATCGCCTTTTCAAACATGCTAACTATGTCTCTTCGTCAAATAGCTTGGCTTGCGGATTTGCGTGTCGATTACCCTGCGAGCCAGCTTGGCTTGGCTCAGCGGGTGCTTTCAAACCGAAATAAGCCCAGCATCGCTTAGTAACAACCCGACCACAAGAGGTTCGCATCATAAACCCTTGTTGAATCAGGTAAGGCTCGATCACATCTTCGATGGTGCCTCGCTCTTCGCCAATAGCGGCCGCTAAGCTATCTATACCGACCGGTCCGCCATCGAATTTCTCCATGATCGCGGTAAGCAATTGTCGATCCATCCAGTCAAGGCCTTGCGGGTCGACTTCCATCATATCGAGCGCCTTCATGGCCATCTCTTCGGTCATCTTACCCGTGCCTTTCACCTCAGCATAATCACGCACTCGGCGTAGCAGACGATTGGCAATGCGTGGCGTTCCGCGGGCCCGATTAGCAACCGTTTTAACGCCTGCGTCTTCGGTCGGCACACCCAAAATATCAGACGAACGCTGGACGATTTTAGCCAAGTCAGTAGTGTTGTAGTATTCCAAACGCTGCACGATACCAAAACGATCTCGTAATGGTGAGGTCAGCAAGCCGGCTCTAGTGGTCGCACCAATCAAGGTAAACGGCGGCAATGATAGTTTCACCGTTCTAGCGGCAGGCCCTTCACCGATTATAATATCGAGCTCAAAATCCTCCATCGCTGGGTAAAGAATCTCCTCTACCACTGGGCTTAAGCGGTGAATCTCGTCGATAAACAAAACATCATGCGGTTCGAGATTGGTTAGCACAGCCGCTAGGTCACCCGCTCTCTCTAATACAGGGCCAGAAGTTTGACGAATCTTGGTATTTAGTTCACGTGCGATAATATTCGACAAAGTCGTTTTGCCTAAACCCGGAGGCCCGAACAACAACACGTGGTCCAGCGACTCATTACGCGAACGAGCGGCTTGAATAAAAATCGATAGTTGCTCTTTGAGCTTTGGTTGACCGACAAAGTCCTGCAGATACTCAGGTCGTAAAGCTCTATCGACAACGTCTTCGTCGCCCATCTGAATATCTGGATCTATTGGGCTTTCGTTATTCATAGTCACTTTTTCATTCGTTCATGTTGGCATTTTCAAAATTGTTCGCCAGGAGCAACGTTTGGCTATGTCGCTGGGTTTGCGTGGTGTTGAAGCCATGGTTGCTTTTAATTCAGCATGCATTGTCATTCTGAACTAACACAGTGTCATGCTGAGCTAATATAATGTCATCCTGAGCGTAGCCGAAGGATCTCGAAAAACCAACTCCGGAACTTTAGATACTTCGGCTACGCTCAGCATGACGTAGACCTACACAGCAACCAAATATAATGTCACCCTAATAACTTCTTTACGAATGACGTAGATTTACTCGGCGACAAAATCAGTTTCATTCTCAACATCACTAGTTATTAAATACTGTCACAAAACGTTCCCAGACAAGGTTCGCAAAGCTTGGCGAATCAAATCTTCACTGGATAAATCTTTCTCTAAGCCCTTAACCACTCGGCTTGCATCGGCGGGGCGATAGCCGAGCGACACCAGCGCTTCAATTGCATCGTTACGGGCGCTGTTAACGCCACCGCCAAAGCCACGTTGTTCAAGTGCAACATCACCGAATTCTTTCTCTAAGCGATCTTTCATTTCGACTACCAAGCGTTGCGCAGCCTTCTTGCCGATGCCGGGCACTTTACACAGTGTATTAAAGTCTTCGTCAGCCATGCATTGCAGCAGTTCTTGTGCCGACAAGGTTGATAGCACCGCCAGCGCTACCTTGGGGCCAACGCCGTTCACCTTGATCAAGCTGCGAAACAATTCTCGTTGCTGCCGACTTGAGAAGCCAAATAGCAGCTGCGCGTCTTCACGCACTACCATATGCACAAATAAAGTAGCGGTCTCACCTTCGGCTGGCAGATCGTAGAACGTGGTCATAGGAGCCTCAAGCTCGTAGCCAACACCATTCACATTTAGCAGCAATGACGGCGCTTGTTTTTCAAGAAGCTCGCCTTTTAACCAAGCAATCATAGACTTTTAAGCCTCACGCAGAGTTGTATTTATTTGTTGATGATGAGCGTGGCACACGGCCGCAGCCAATGCGTCTGCGGCATCCTCTTCCGGCGCAACACGCAAACCCAGCAACACTCGCATCATGTGTTGAACCTGTGCTTTGTCAGCGCGACCTCGACCAACCACCGTCTTCTTTATTTCGGTTGCACTGTATTCAACCACGGGTAATTCATTATTCACCGCGGCCAACATCGCCGCACCTCTGGCATGACCCAATACCAAAGCCGATTGCGGATTCTTGGCCAAGAACACTTTCTCTATCGAGACCACGTCGGGCCGGGTTTGCGCGATAATCGTTTGCAAGCGGCTATAAATCGCCTGCAGCCGAATCGGCAAATCGCCTTTAGGCAACTTTAACGACTCAGAATAAACATGTTTAAGGGTCGAGCCTTGCGCCTGAATAACACCGACACCGGTAATACGAGACCCTGGGTCTATGCCAAGAATTGTGATCGTTGGCAAGGTACTGGCTCTTGTCTGTCTCAACGAGCGGCTCTTTTAATAAAATGTCTCAAGATGGCAATAGAATGTCTCAAGAGTCCTCGTAGACAGATTCAGGGAAATCGGCATTGGTGTAAACATCAACAACATCATCAAGGTCTTCTAACGCATCGACCAAACGCAAAACTTTGACGCCATCGTCATGACTTAATTCGATTTCGTTTTCAGCCCGTTTGGTTACTTCTGATGATTCAACCGCCATGTCAGCGGCTTCTAAAGCGGCCATAACAGGCAGGTAACAATTAGACGGGCAATTAATTTCAACGGTACCGTCATCGTGGGTAACTATATCTTCAGCGCCAGCATCTAAAACAACGTCCATTACCGCTTCTTCGTCAGCACCCTCGGCCATGATGATCACACCGAGAGAGTCGAACATGTACGCCACTGAACCGGAGGTGCCCAAGTTGCCATTGTACTTACTGAAGGCATGACGCACTTCAGCAACCGTTCGGTTCTTATTATCAGAGCTGCACTCGACCAAGATTGCGATTCCACAAGGCGCGTAACCTTCATAGTCCATGTCTTCGTAGCTTACGCCGTCAAGATCACCGGTGCCGCGTTTAATTGCGCGCTCTACCGTGTCGCGCGTCATATTCACACCAAGCGCCTTATCGACCGCAATGCGTAATGCCGCATTGGCATCAACATCGCCGCCACCTTCACGTGCCGCTACTGTGATCTCTCGAATGTGCTTGGTAAAAAGCTTACCGCGTTTAGCATCTTGCGCCGCTTTGCGATGCTTGATATTCGCCCACTTACTATGTCCCGCCATGATGTTCCCGTTATGGTGTTGCCTAAATACAGCGTATTCTAACATTGGCGTTGGCGAGTTCGTAGGCTTATTGAATGTAAAGTTGATTATCGCCAATTGGCTAAATACCCTTGTACTGGATGCATGGACAACTCTACTGACGTGGCTTTCTAAGGTTTTAATACTCTGTGGTACTTAGCATGAAGTTTGGTAAAGTATATGCCTCAGGGAAGCCCATTGCGCCGAGCATTGTCGATGCAGAGATAACATCCAAGGCTGAGCAACGCATCTCGTTGTAACGAAACTTTGCCGCGGCTGGGCAACAGGCTTGCATGGAATATCTCGAAATTATTGGCCCTCAAGCCCTTGTCGAACGCTTCATTTATTGAGCTTAGGTACTCTGGCTTAGTCGCAAATTGTTGAATTGAAGGCTGGCCAATTTTGCATTGCGGCTTATATTTCACACCGATTGTCTGGCGCACCAATTTACCGAGGTTGTCGTGCGCACGGTTACTGATTAATAGGGCTTTGATAACTTGATGGTTTTCGAAATCTGCGGACGATAAAGCAGTCAATATAGACTGACCTCGATAGAGCGTATTGAGCTTCACGCCTTTTTATATACCGACCTTAGCTATCGGCCAGCTTTTATCGCATCGAAAACTTCTTGATCTTCAATTAGTCGCATTTCACCTCATTTTCATTTCAATCCTGATTCGTGCAAAGGTCTCATATTGAATCACGCCCTAGAG
>JAESTB010000546.1 GCA_016763815.1 Arenicella sp. | reverse complement strand
ATTATAATGAGCTGAACCGCCTATCATCTGGTCAATAAACCATAAACGCTCTTGAGCGTAAGACAATGAAAGTGAGGCTGCAGACCGGTCAACTAGATCAATCGTTTCTAGCTCGGCGATCTGCGCGGTTGATTCAATCAATGCGGCTAGCTCAGAGAGTTGCATTGTGGTAAAAACATCGCCAACCGCGACTTCCACCTTAAATCTACTGCGCACCTCGCTAATTAGACGCATTGCTAACAACGAATGCCCCCCTAACTCAAAAAAGCTATCCGTTATACCAACCTGATCAACCTCTAATATCGTTTGCCATATTTCACACAAAGCTCGCTCAACCTCCGTGTTTGGCTCGGCGTAGCTTTGTAATAATTGACGTATGTCCGGCTCTGGTAACGCTTTACGGTCTAACTTTCCGTTCGGCGTTAGCGGTAAGCTATCGACCTGCATAAACAAAGATGGAAGCATATAATCGGGTAATTTTTGCTTGAGCTGTGCTTTGAGTATTGCGCCGAGATCATCTATTTGAAGATCCCCCCCCGTGATAATAGGAGTACTAACGTAAGCCACCAATCGCTTCGGCTCATCTCGAGCGACTACCACGGCTTCTCGAACTTGGTCAAGACTCATTAAAGCAGACTCAACTTCGCCTAACTCAATCCGAAAACCTCGCACTTTAACTTGATCATCGGCTCGACCAACAAATTGCATATTGCCATCAGGCAACCAGCGAACTAAGTCTCCAGTTTTATACAAACGCGCGGTATGATCGTCGCTAAAAGGGTTGGCAATAAACTTCTCGTGCGTCAACTCAGCTTGATTCAAATAACCACGCGCTAAGCCTCGCCCAGCGAGATGTAACTCGCCAATTACGCCACTCGGTACTAAGTTCTGACTCGCATCTAAAACAACAAATTGGGTATTGGCGATTGGCCGCCCCATCGGCACATATCCAAGCTCAGATTCGGACTGGCACGGCCAATAACTGGCATGGATTGCCGCCTCGGTTGGCCCATATAAATTATGCAATTTGGACGATGTTCCTGAGTCCATAAATTGTTGCTGCAACGCCATAGGTAGAGCTTCGCCGCTGCAAAATAATTGCCTTACAGAGGGGCAATGCGCCATCTCCACGGTCGATAAGAACACCGATAACATTGAGGGTACAAAGTGCACTGCGGTAATCGACTGCTGCTGAATGATTTGTTGTAAGTAATGGGGGTCTTTATGCCCTTCGGGCTTGGCGATAACAAGACAACCTCCTTGCGTTAATGGCACCATGAATTCCCAAAGGGATACATCAAAGGTAAACGGCGTTTTTTGCAACACCCGCTCTTTTGACCCGAGTTGGTAATGCTCAGCCATCCACGAAATATTGTTGACTAAGCCATCGTGTGTGCAAAGCACGCCCTTGGGCTGACCGCTTGAGCCTGAGGTGTAGATCACATACGCGAGATGGTTCGGGGTCAAGCCCAAGGCCGCTTTATCTACATTAGCGTCTGCATAAATGGCCAATATCGAATCATCCTCTAGCGACAGCGAATCATCATCTAGCGACACAAGGCGATGACCACCTGCGGGTACGCTGTTGACTAGGTGGCCTTGGGTTAGCACTAACTCAACCGCCGAATCGGTGAGCATATAACTCAATCTGGCCTCTGGGTAAGTTGGGTCTAAAGGCACATACGCCCCCCCGGCTTTTAAGATGCCGAGTATGCCGATTACCATCTCCAATGAACGCTCAACACATAAGCCGACCAAGGTATCGGGCTTAACGCCTTGTGATATTAAGTAATGCGCCAAACGATTTGCTTTGGCATTCAACTCACCAAAACCAAGCGATTGGTCTTCAAACACCAGCGCTATAGCCTCTGGGTTCAGCCGTACTTGCGCTTCGAATAGTTCATGGATGCACTGCTCCGACGGATACTCGGCGTCTGTGGCATTTAACTCATTCAGCAGATAAGACTGTTCCGCTTGTGAGAGAAGCAATAACTCATTGCTGTTTATCCCTGTTGGATTGTGCAACTCGTCTACTATGCCTTCAAGCGCCGACCACATGTAAGCCAAAATGCGCTCTGCACTCTGTGACGCATCAACTTGAACATCTATGCGGAACCCATCACCTAGATCATCGACCGACACGGCTAAGGGGTAGTTGGTTGTTTCGAGCGCATTTAACAACTCAATGCCACTGCCTAGTTGTACTTGCAAGTCATCTGACGGGGCCGAATGGCGAAAATTAAACAGCGAGCTAAACAACGGCACCCCCGCCGCGAGCCCACTGAGGTTCTGAGCTTGAGCTAATGATGCTTGTTCAAAGGGAAGCAGTTCGCTCAAGCTCGCTCCTACCTGAACAACCAAATCGTTTACGCTGGCCGCGGTCAAATTAACGCGTAGCGGTAGAGTATTAATAAACATTCCCACCGTATTACCCGCGCCAGAGGTGCCTTGTAGGCGCCCCGATAGCACGGTGCCAAACACCACGTCCTGTCGAGCGCTGCACTTTGACAACACGATCGACCATGCAATATGAAATAACACCGCAGGGCTGGTCTTTAATTGCTGTGAAACAGACCGTAGCCGCAATGATAGCGCCTCAGATAGCTCTTCTGTGTGTTGGTTTATGCCACTACGGTCTCCCTGTACATCGGCCAAACCAAACGGTAAAGTAGGCTCGTCAACGTCTGCGAGCATCTTGCTAAAAAAGAATTCGGCCGCCTCGCCCTGCTGGGCAAACAAACTCTCAGCGACAAATTGTCGATAAGCTGTCGGCGCCGCTAGGCGGTCTTGATTGCCACTAATGTAAGCCATTATCTCACGCTGGATAATCTCTAAACCAACATGATCAGAAACGATATGATGCGACTTGATCAAGACGTAATGTAAGCCTGTTTCTTGGTCTTTCGCGGCTTCAATTTTAAGTAACGGCGCTTGCTCTATATCAATCCACTTATTCTGTGCTGAGCAACGATCTTGCATGATTAAGCGGGCATCGCCCCCTTGTTCGATTTTTATCCAGTCGAGCTGTATCTCAACCTTGCGTAACACCACTTGTAGTGGGAATGGTAAATCTCTCCATAAAATCGCCGTTTTCAGTGCGTCGTGACGATCGAAAATAAACTGCAAAGCCATGATAAAACGATCGAACTGCTCAATACTTTCAATCGAAAATAAACTCGGCAACACATACGGGTCGTGCCGGTCTGAGATCATGTGATGATAAAAAATACCCTCTTGGTTTGGTGCTAAGGGGTATATATCTCCGACATTACTTGCGCCACCGGGTATTTTCTTTAACGCCTGGTCAAGTTTTTCCTGAGTCAAACCAGTATTGTCTGACAGCGAAAGTAAAGGCAACATGGCGAGCGAGATGTCATTGCTATTGAGGGGAATTAAGTTTTCCGAAACCGTATAAGCGTTTTTTTCTTGTTCAGTTTGCACCACCAACGCTAGGTCACGTAGTGTTGGATGGCTAAATAGGTCGCGTATTTCAACCGTCAAACCACGCTGCTGAAGCCTCGAAATAACTTGCATCGCTAACAGCGAATGGCCACCTAATTGAAAGAAGTTATCGCTGGCACCGATACGCTCTACATCCAGTAAGTCTTGCCAAATCGCGCATAATATTCGCTCATTGTCGCTGCTTGGTGGTACATATTCGGCCTGAGCTAAGCTTGCGTCTGGCGCCGGTAATTGTTTACGATCAAGCTTGCCATTTGGCAATAACGGCAGCTCATTCAACAACATAAATATTGACGGCAGCATATACTCAGGCAAACGTTGTTTCAGACTCAAACGGCACTGCTCTATTAGCTCCAACTCGGGCACCTCGATGTTACGCTTAACATCCGCGACTATGTATGCAACCAATCTGGTCGGCTCATCTCGCACTATCACAACCGCATCTCGAACAATATCGAGACTTAACAAGCTAGACTCAACTTCGCCTAACTCAATGCGAAAACCTCTTACTTTGACTTGATCGTCTGCTCGGCCAAGGTATTGCAGATTGCCATCAGGCAGCCAGCGTACTAGGTCACCGGTTTTATACAATCGCGCCCCCGGTTTCTCACTAAACGGATTGGCAATAAATTT
>JAESTB010000545.1 GCA_016763815.1 Arenicella sp. | reverse complement strand
TCCAGGCGCCCCTAATCCCGGTACTCCGAATCCCGGTACTCCTAATCCCGGTACTCCTAATCCAGGTACGCCAAATACGCAGACTATCGCGGCGTCCCTCCCGTCGAATGCTATGACCACAATCAACGATGGGCAATTACAGGTGAGCACTGAGCCTCCTGTAGGCGTAAGGCTAGCGTTCTCTCTGCGTAAGGTTAATCAGCAAGAAGATAAATTTGCCGTACTTGAATATGACCGAGCTGATGCGGTTCAGCGTGTTTACGGTGCCCAGGGTTTAATTGGTATTTTAGCCAGTGATTTGGATGATGCACATTTTCTCAAAGTCGATTTAGATAGCACGTTTTTTCGTTCGCTCGATATCAGTGCAGAAGCACCCGATAATATCTTTGACAGCCTTGGTTTGTCAGCGGTTGACGTAGCGATTGATTATGGCGATGAAGATGATGAAGACCACATTAAGCATAAAGACTTTCGTTTTCAGGCAAATGGCGAGAAAAAAGGAGAGGTTTCTTTTTTCTTAAACCGCTCTCTTGATCTGCATTACTCACTTTCTACTCAATACCACTTTGATCCGTTGTCGGGTTGGGAGGGAGAGAAAATTTCATACGAGATGCCAACCCGGCCCACCATGGATAGAACACTTATGGTGAACCCATTTAACGACTTGGGGTTTATGCGAATTCAAATCGCTGCCGCAGAGATGGATGAAGCGATGATGGATTCCACTGATGTTCATATGGTCTATGACGATGGCGATTGGAGAGTCGAGAAAGTATTCAAGGTTTCACCTAATGGCGAAGATCAAGTTTGGAAACTTCGCTTAAGCAAACCGGAGATCCGTGAATTTAGTTATCACTTTGTTCATCACCTCGCCAACGGCGACACAATAACGACCGAAGCAAAGCGACAAGTTGCTTCCTTGGTAGCGGTTAACGATCCGTTCGAAGACCCACTAGTGATCGAGTTTTTCCCAAATTACGATGGAGCTAACATTCAACAGCTATTTATTGATATTAGATACGAAGATCAAGCGAACGATTACCAACGCAAAGAACGCGTGATGTTCAGTGGTGACGAGAGTGGTTCGAAGACTTTGCGTTTTGCAAGAATGAATACGGAGCTTGGCGAGTTTTCATACAAAGTCACTATTCTTGGTACCGATAACTCGGTACGACGCATTCCAGAAGTCACCACCGACGAATCCCTGGTGTTTTTAGGTTCATTGGTTGGTCAGGGTTAGTGATATGCAATTAGACCTAAGTTCGCCTAATCGAGAGCCTGAGTTATTAAAGAGCTACATTGATGATTTTCAAGGTAGTTTATCTGACCAACATTATGCCAGTGGGCTAACCGGCAGCGGCTATCCGTTGGAGGTCAGCTTTACCAATCAGTCTGAGCAGCCGCGTTATACCATTGACCCCTATTGCCTTAGTTTGCCTGCGGATAAAAGGCTGCAGGCTACCATAGGTCTCGTTAAGAGAGATTTTCAAATTGACATAGGTCGAGAGCGTTTGAAATGGCTTAAAACATTACAGCCGCGTAGCCCAAACTATGGAGCTTGGTTGGGCTTAAGAGAGAAGCTCGGTAAAATCACAGCTAAGTTTTACATTGAGGTCGACCCTAGCCGTGAACAAGAGCACTGGCCTGAGTTCAGCAGTCTTCAGCCCTATGACCGTTGCTTAACCATGCTCGGTTACACACCAAACTTAGATAGTCAAAAACCAGGCGGCTATGAACTCTATTATCGTAGTCGTAATATTCACCCGTTACTTTTTCCTTCATTGCTGTCACCTATCAACGCAGTTGAGTATGCCGATAAGCTTCAATCTGAAATCGAGAATATCCATGGCAGAAAATTAAAAGACCGCTTACCTGGCGGGAGTACTGGCTTCAGTTATGCGATTGACTCTACTGGAAAAGCAACATCACTGACGCTCTTTATTTTTTGTCGTTCTCTTTTTGGTAGGGATAGACAAACTAGATTTCGGTTCGAGCAGCTAATTAAATCACAAGGGCTTCGTGCCGATAATTACCTAAAGCTGACCGAATCATCGTTAACCAATTTATCGGTTAATACACAGCACGGAATTTCTGCCATCACCATTTCAAGTCAAGGCGAGATCGTACATGGTGTAGGCTTTTGCCCGGCCCAGAGGCGAGATAATGATTGTTAACACCAACAGAGTAGACTTAGTTTTGCAATCTGAATCCGGCGCCATTATCTCGTATGTTGAGCGCGAAGGAAAAAGTGTATTAGACCAAAATAATTTTATCACGGCACTATGGTTGCGTGAGCTTCGAATGCAGAGTCTAGAGCAATTTGCTTTTTTTGATAAGCCTAAGGCTTTAGCGCTTGACTACTTGGACAATTCTGCTTCAACCCGCTCTGACTATGCACGAGCTTATGGTTTTTGGCCAGAACGCTTTGAACCAGAGTGGGCAGTGGGAATTACCACTGATATTGACGACACGGCGATAGTAAATCACGAATTATTACTTGCTGGAAAAACCTCTTCTAAACAGTTAAAGAGAGAATTTTATCAAATACTGAACTCGGTTCGAGTACCGAAAAACACCGTTAATAGTCCATGTTGGGTTAGTCCTGGGTGTTACTACACATGGTTCCCTCGACGTTCTCACAACAATATTGTAGATGTCTGTGCGAATACTAACGCCGTTGCATTGCTGGCAACCTTGAATGCAAAAACAGCACCCGGTTATCAAGCCGCTTGCGAAACCATAAACAATTCGATCAAGTGGGCCTCGAATAATTTATCTCGCCTTAGTGCGATCACACCTTACTACCCAAGCCCGTTTGAATTGTTGTTCGCGTTGGAGCATGCGATTCAATGTGGTGCCCACGAACTCCTGTCTGCACGAGATACTCTGGCACAGATTCTTAGCGACTCGGGGCTGGAACCAGTGTCAGTTATATGCTCAGCGGCATACGGTAATAACGTTTGGCGGTGTGACGCTATCTCTGCTCTGAGGCATCAGAGGTTTAACTGTTTTTCTACTGCGGACAAGCGTAACAATGGAAGTGCACTATGCAAGTACTAAATACCATGGAAGTAGCGGCATTTGAACAAAATGCAATTAGTCAAAAAGCCCATGACGATACCTTGGCCGAGCTCTCGCAAACCGCCAATCCATCGTCTTTAATCAATCGAGACGATGTCAGGGTACCGATATCTCCGGTTGCGGTGCCTAACGATGATGTTCTCTATCAAGACCCATTAAACGCTGACAAATTTTACTATATACCGCGGTACGAAGTTGTACGAGAACAGGTGTCGGGTGAACCTCGTTACCGAATCGAGATGGTTGAGTCAAATCAGGGTTGGACACTCACAATTTTTATCAAACCCTATATTTCAGAATCATTGCTAGCTATCGCTAATGACGCTACTACGTTAACTCACACACTGACAGCGTCAATTCAATTTACCAAATCAGGAGTGCTTATCGTTAAGTCGTTTGACGAAATTGAAGATCGCGTTGATGGCAAGCGGCTGGCAATCAACTTGACTGATATTGAGCAACGTGATGACATTTTCACGGCACTCAGTACGCACGAATTTTCAACCTCACTTATTGTCGAGAGTAAGATTGAGGTGGCATTGCCTGTCGAGGTTGATGCTCCAATCAACCCTCCAATAAATTCAGGTTTTAGCGTTGTTTTGAAAAAAGTCGGCCGTAAATTGGGCGCCATTAAAGCGGTACGTTTATGGACGGGCACAGGCCTTAAAAAAGCAAAATCAATAGTTGAACAACCGTTACCAGTGATCCTAGCAAGCGGCTTACCAAAAGATAGAGCTAAAGCCTTTGCTAGGGCATTAGAGGCAAGCGGATCACTTGCTGTCGTCGAGGGTCCTAATCTTCGACGACGGCCAAAACCACGTATTCGTAAAGTGGATGTGTGGCTTAACCACGTCGGAAACAAAAAAACACAGGTATTGACTGCGCTCGAAAAATTTGTAGGTATGCACCCTATAGAGTCCAGAGTTTTATTGTCTAAGCCGATGCCAGTCCGAATCTTAGCATCGTCAACGATTACTCAGGCTAGGCTGTTAGCTACCCGTTTAAAAGAGATTGGGGCGCAGTTTTCAATCAAATCCTCCCCAAGGTTTTTAACAAAGCCTTTAATATCCACATTAAACTCTATCGATCCTAAATTGGAATTTATTGGTTCTGAGAGCGTTAATATTCGTGGCACTTTATTTACTCGCTACAACATCTCGATCACCAATACGAAT
>JAESTB010000544.1 GCA_016763815.1 Arenicella sp. | reverse complement strand
TTCAGTTGCTGCTTCGACTAATCCTAAACTCATTTCTCGCCGCCTGGCTCAACACCGGATATTAATAAACAAGACGCCAGTATAGTGCGACAATAAGTTTAGAAAAAAGAAGTTAAATCTATTTGCTTATACGCTTTGAGTCTAAGCAGGTCAGCCCGAAGCCGTATTAGCCCTTATTAGTCGCCGCACAGCGCCACTAATCTAAGTCTTTATCAGCATCAACCACCTGACAGATGAAGGACGATGGAATGCTCAAGGCTTGGGCCACTTGCTCTAGTAATACTCGCTCACTGGCACCTACGCCGCCATCGGCCTGAGCGATAACACACATATCATGCAGCACTTGCATCGCTTGAGTTTCGGTCGCCCGCTGGCTCACCTGCGCGGCACGCCGACTTACCGTTTGCTTTATTTTTTCGATGTCTAACTTATCAGTAAAGGCGTGTTTACCAAAAAACTGTGCGAAAATTTCTAACTCCGCTGACGAAATACCGCCTGCCGCATCAGCCACAGCTATCAGGCCAGCAAATAACAGTCTGCGCATCGCTTCAGCGGTGTCGGTTTTAGCCTCTAGGTAGCTCGGCTCCATTAGGCTTAAAACAGACTGCACACCAATTTCTAAATCTTGTTTACTGACGCTACCGCCGTACAATTCAGACCGTTCAAATAACTTCAATGCTTTCACTCGAAGCGGGCTAAACGGATGAGTTGAAAACCAATCGCTTGGTGGCGCTCCCTGACCCGGCTCTTGATCAACCGCTTGCATGTCATCAACTTGGGCGACAAAATCATTCAAACTGAACTCAACCACTTTTGAGGTTAGGCCGGACGAAAGTTTAAATAAGGACCGGGCAACCACATCCATATCTTGCGCACAATGTGCGCCGGCTCGATCGGCGGATATCTCGGCATAACGTGACCACGCGAACAGCTCTAAAGCAAGCCCTGGGTCTGGACGCTGCTTGCCTCTAAGCAAGTAACCTACTGGCACTGCATGATGATCATAGACATGATGACCAAGTTCGTGCCCGATGACAAATTTTAACTCTTGCGAGGTGAAGCCTTCTAAAAGACTAGATGAGAACATTACGTACAAACGGTCATCTTCAGGCTTGAAGCACGCGGCGTTAAACTGTGGGCTTGAATAAACATACAACTCCAAAGGCAGTTCAACCCCTAGTTTCTCGATGCATTCATCTGCCATACTGGCTATTTTTGGTGCCATACCTGGGGTTAACCGGACCGAGGTCGATAGCAAGTTGCGGCGAATACCGCTTGGCCCCTGGGCTTCATGCCGAGCAATTTGTTGATTAACTTTCTTTACCTCACGATTTTTCTTTAACTTTTGATATAGCGCGAGGTCATTTGCACAACGAATGTCAGCTGCTTGCATGGGTTCTTAACGGTTAGCCTGATGATTTTCTCAAGCCTATCACATTAGAGCATATCAACAATAAATTGAGTTATCGCGCGGCGAGACCTGACAACTTCTCGCGATAAGCCATCGATACAGTTGTGACGAAGGCCATTAAATAACTTGACGATAATGTGCGGTTTGAAAGTCTCGAGAGTCGGAGCAAGTGCTATCTCGTCGTCTTTTGAGTGAATCAACAGTACCGGCACGTCTATAGTGTTTAGTATTTTTTTTGCCGCCACACTCGACCTATAGACTTGAGCCGAGGTGTTCAGCGGTATTCTCCCTTTGTAAATCAGCTCATCGTCGTGTATCGACTGCTGAACCACCGAATCGGACGAAATGAGCGCCACGTTCATCTCTCTAATGGTCACATAACTACTCCACCTCGGAGCGTGCCTGAACAAAAAGCGAGATAACGGCGCGATCGCACCGGCTAAAAACAATTGCCATCGAGGAACATTATGACCGACATCAAAAGCCGCGCTCAAACCGATATAGCCGGCGACCTGCGGTAGGAATTCGACATCCTGATCAAGCTTAGCTGTCGCCAAGGCCATTAATACACCGCCGAACGAATAGCCCATCAATACAACTTGCTCTGAATCACCGGCACGCCGAGTAACTTCATCGCAAATCATAGCGACAAGCTGTCGGTACTCGGGAACCATGCAATGCTCAACGAACGAGTCTTCGCCATGCCCCGGCAGCTCTAGCGACACCAAACGAACGCCGAGAGACTTAACCATATGCTCCAGCGCTGCTTTTTGTGAGTAACCATGCCCACGCAAACCGTGCAGGTAAAAAACGACGGTTTCCTTAGCGCCGATTTCAAATGCTTTCATAGCTAGATCAGTATTTTTGGCAGCTTGAGATCAGGCCGCTTGAGCATCTTTATACTTAAGGTACTCTTCGTAGCTACCAGCAAAGCGTTCGATCTTACCGTCGCCCATCTCAAAAATTTGGTTGGCTAAACTTGATACAAATTCACGATCATGGCTAACAAATATCAAGGTGCCAACATAGTTATCTAGCGCTAAGTTCAACGACTCAATCGACTCCATATCTAAGTGGTTAGTCGGCTCATCCATAACGATAACGTTGGGGCGTTGCATCATGATCTTAGCGAATAGCATGCGCCCTTTTTCGCCACCAGAAAGTACCTTCACTGGCTTTTTAATATCGTCTTTAGAAAACAACATCTGACCAAGAACGCCACGAACAAATTGCTCGTCCTCTTCTTCTTTGCGCCATTGATACATCCAGTCGTAGACAGTCAAATCAGACTCAAAATCATCCGCGTGATCTTGAGCGTAGTAACCGACTTCTACGTTTTCAGACCACTTATAGGCACCGCCACTTACCGGCACTTCTCCCATCAAGTTTCTCAACAAGGTAGTCTTGCCTGTTCCGTTTTGGCCAATAATAGCAACACGCTGACCTACTTCGACGTTGAAGGTTTCACCGCTAAATAAGGTTTCATCAAAGCTCATTGTCAAGGCCTCTACTTCTAAGGCATTACGGTAAAGCTTTTTATCTTGCTGAAAACGAATAAAAGGATTCACTCGGCTCGACGGCTTAATATCATCAAGTTTAATTTTATCAATTTGCTTGGCGCGTGAGGTGGCTTGTTTGGCTTTTGACGCATTGGCCGAGAATCGGCTAACGAAGTCTTTTAATTCAGCGATTTGTGCTTTCTTTTTGGCATTTTCAGACTGCATACGTTCACGCACCATGGTCGCGGCTGTCATGTACTCGTCATAGTTACCCGGAAACAACTTCATATCACGATAATCTAAATCGGCCATATGGGTGCAGACGGAGTTCAGAAAGTGACGATCATGCGAGATGATAATCATGGTGCTTTTGCGCTCCTGTAATACTTTTTCTAACCAACGTATCGTGTGGATATCTAGATTGTTGGTCGGCTCATCGAGCATCAGAATGTCTGGGTCAGAGAACAACGCTTGTGCGAGCAGAACACGTAGCTTCCAGCCCGGCGCAACCTTACTCATAAGGCCGAAGTGCTGCTCTATTGGTATACCGACACCCATAAGCAATTCGCCAGCACGGGATTCGGCGGTATAACCGTCCATCTCGGCA
>JAESTB010000543.1 GCA_016763815.1 Arenicella sp. | reverse complement strand
ACTGCTTCTGATGGCTTTTCGGGATTAACCCAGACCATTAACGATGTTGCCCCCCGAGCCACTCGCGACAGCTGAGCATTTATATCTTGATGGTAGGAACCGATATTATCCGAGCCCTTGGAGAAGCTAACCTTAGTGCCGTTGAAATGCTGCCCTAAATAGTCGTAACGGTAGTGTGCGATCGCTTTATAAGTGGTTGAGTCATCCCCTCGACTGGTAACTAGATCGTGATCAATCAACTCGGCTTGCACCTGCTGCCATGACTTTGCGTCAAGCCAACCACCAATCATCGGCAGACCAGAATAAACAAACATCCCTATGCCAGCGGCGGCAAATACACCACAAAATAAAACTCCGAATACCTTAGCCATTAGGAAACGCCCCTTTTGCATAATCCTCAGGTATCAGCCGTAGGCTGATAAAAGAGCGCCATTGCCTAGTATCTTTCAAAGTTAAAGTGAGGGTTGAAGTAAAATTTGAGTGCATTAATCAGCCACCGCGTAATGTTTTTAGTAAGATATCGAGCACTATTAGACTTTTAATGGTGCACTGCCGTTATGTTGAGGTCTCATCTTGCCATCATGTTTGTTATTCTAAACCTAGAATGCTAACTGGAAAAACATGATTTTGAAAACTCTTACCTTTGACAATCGTTTCACTCGTGACTTACCGGCTGACCCTATTACTGAAAACACTCGACGACAAGTTCACAAGGCCTGTTACTCATATGTCGAACCAACTAAGGTTAGCTCTCCCACGCTATTGGCGTTTTCAGAGGAGGCGGCCAAGTTATTGGACTTATCTGAACAGGACTGCGACAGCGAAGCGTTCTTAAAAACCTTTTCGGGCAACCAATTGCTTGACGGCATGGAGCCCTATGCCATGTGCTACGGCGGTCACCAGTTTGGTAACTGGGCCGGGCAACTAGGCGACGGTCGAGCGATTAATCTAGGCGAAGTGGTAAACCAGCAGGGCGACTATTGGGCGATACAACTTAAAGGCGCAGGGCCAACTCCCTATTCACGAACCGCCGACGGGCTTGCAGTATTACGCTCATCAATCAGGGAGTTTGTGTGCAGCGAGGCAATGTATCACTTAGGTGTGCCGACGACACGAGCGTTGAGTTTGATCAATACCGGCGAACAGGTGATGCGCGACGTACTCTACGACGGTAATCCGGCCAATGAGCCCGGCACCGTTGTCTGCCGCTTAAGCCCAAGTTTTGTACGCTTTGGAAGCTTTCAAATTTTTGCCTCGCGTAATGAGCACGATGAATTAAAGCAGTTGCTCGATGTGACTATCGAACATCACTTTTCTAAGCTCCTTGACGACCATGTCGCCGGCTCCAAAGAGCTCTATCTTGCTTGGCTCGACGAGGTTTGCCAACGTACCGCAAGCATGATTGTTGAATGGATGCGCGTCGGCTTTGTCCACGGTGTAATGAACACCGACAATATGTCGATACTCGGCCTGACCATTGATTACGGCCCTTACGGTTGGTTAGATGATTTCAACCCAGACTGGACACCCAACACCACCGACTCGCAAAATAAACGCTATCGCTATAGCGAGCAAGCCAATATCGCCCTATGGAATTGCTACCAACTGGCCAATAGCATTTACCCGTTAATTAAGGAGACAGAGCCGCTTGAAGCTGTGCTCAATACCTTTCAGCAGAGTTATCACAGGCAATGGCTTTGCATGATGGCCTCTAAACTGGGGCTAGTTGAGGTACTTGAAGGTGACCAAAGTTTGTTCGAGCGCCTCGAGAAGTTGCTCGCACAAGTCGAAACCGATATGACAATTTTCTATCGTTGCTTAGCCAATGATGATCTTAGCCCGAGCAACTTTAACGAGGCTTATTACCAGGACAAGCATGGTGATGACTATCGATCAGCCATGCAGCAATGGCTTGATGATTACCAAATACGCCGTGATCAGGATAAGCGTAATAGTGCCGATAGAATCACCGCGATGAATTCCGTTAACCCTCTCTACGTATTTAGAAACTACCTTGAACAGCAATCGATCGACAAAGCTGAGGCTGGCGACTATTCCATGGTCAAGCAATTGTTAACCACATTACGCAACCCTTACCAGCAGCAAGAGGGCTGTGAACAGTTTGCCGAGAAACGTCCAGAGTGGGCTCGCAGTAAAGTTGGATGCTCTATGCTGTCGTGCTCGTCCTAGTCTTTCGATAAGTAAGCTGTCGATACGTGAGGTAACGCCAAAACTGTTCAAGCGGGCCTTGCTTAAAGCGTGATAACCACAATGTCGAATAACACAGCTGAATGGCCCAAACCATGACCACCACGGCCAAACATTGTGCACGACTCAACTCTGCAAAATAATCCAAGCCGTAGCCGTAAAAGATAAAGGTACAGATCAAGCTTTGCATGATGTAGTTAGTAAATGCCATTTTACCAACATTGATTAACGCGGATTTAAAACCAGCTAATGCATGAGATTGACACAGCAGCATAACTAAGGAGACGTAGCCAATGGTTGTGGCTAAACTACCAAAGTAGTTGAATAGTGTTCCGAGACCAATAGAGAATTCCATCGAGAAATCATGCGCAATATTTTCTATCACGCCCCATGCGGACAGTGACAAGCCTAAAGGCAGCGCTATTAGGGCCGCAAGCTTATAACGGCTCGAATGCATAGATGCTGTAATGAAGCCGATTCGAAGCAATGCGATGCCAACTAGCATACCCGCCAGCCATAGATAAAAAGACCAGCCAATTGAAAGGTAATAACGGTGGGTATGCTTGCTAGCCTTGCGTCAAGCCACGAACCTTTATAGGCACTAATCTCTTGCTGTAGTAGCGCCTCAGACGGCGCCCAGTCCCGTGTTAGTTCTGCCATTAGTTCCGTATCGCCAGTCGCTATCAAAAGTGACAGCAAGTAGATAAATAATACCGGTACCATGAACATCAACGAGGCTGACACCAGCTGGCGCTTTAGTGATACATTGACAAATTTGACTGCAATTAAGCCGCAGATAGCGTAAATAAAGAGAATGTCTCCATACCAAATGAAATAGCCATGTATCAAGCCAAACAGCAACAGCCACTGCATACGGCGCGTATTCAGAGCTTGAGCATTAAATCCTTTTTCGCTGGCTCGATTATAAAAAATTGCTATACCGCTACCAAACAGTATCGAAAATAGGGTCATGAATTTAAATTCGGCAAACACATTGGCTATCACCCATGCGTAAAAATTTGCACCACTAAAATCGCCATAAGCAGTGGGGTTTCCATATGCCGCTAGGGGTGAAGAGAATGACTGAATATTCATCCAGAGAATTCCAAGTACGGCAATGCCGCGCAGAAGATCTAAGCTAATAATTCGCTGTTGGGTTTTGATATTCATATGTATTGATTATTCTAGACATGTTTAGTAACGACCGATATGACAACATTGCTCAGTTTTTGGGAAGTTACCTTATTGATTGAGCCGCGTAAAGATTATGCGCGTATACTCAATTTCTTACTATTTAGATTACAGTAGGCATCTTATGAGCACCGAAAAACTAATTATCACCTTATTCGCCAAAGATAGACCGGGTATCATTCGCGCCTTATCCGATACGGTGTTAGCCAACAAAGGCAATTGGCTCGAGAGCAGCCTGTCGCGCTTGTGCGGCCAATTCACTGGCATTGTCCACATTGCAGTGGAGAGCGGCAATAAAGCCGCGTTGATCGCTGACTTCGACGCTATGAGTAAAAACGAAGTTTGGGTGACGGTGCAGAACGCAGAAGGCATCAAGACTGATGACATTGAAGTTAACGGACTGCAAATCTTAGTCGAAGCAAACGACCGTCCGGGCATTATCAAAGAGATTTCCGCAGCATTAGCGGCCGAAAACGTCAATGTTGATAATATCGACACCGAGGTAGAAAGCGCCTCGATGGCGGGCTACCCAATCTTTCGCGCGCACCTGTTTTTGGCTATGCCTGATGACCTCAGTGAAGATGATTTGGAAGAGATTCTTGAAGGTGTTTCGGATGATGTGATGGTTTCAGTGCTTGAGGAATAGCCGAGTCAAACCAGCGCACCTAGCGTTCTGAAAGCATAGTATGCAAATCTTACTTTGTGTTAATGTTTGAAATAAATAATGATAATTAATAATGGTGGTATCAAAAATAACCTGATTGCCGCCATCTGCCTGGTGTTAAGCTCAGCGAGCTTAGTTTCTCACGCTGAATATCAGCCTGATTTGCTACCTTGGAATAATGACCGAGGCGAGCAAGTTCTAATCGACTCGATCACTGGCGACGTTCGCGTCGTTTCATTGTTTTACACAGACTGTCCTAACACCTGCAACTTAACCATCGAGAAGTATAAGCAATTAGAAAAAGTGTTTCAAAGCAGAGGTATATCGGCGAATTTTATACTTATGTCGCTGGATCCAAAAAACGATACGCCGTCAGCGTTGAAGGCTTACCGCACCGAACGTGGTTTAGTTAGCAAAAAGTGGCACTTTCTAACCAGCTCAGAACAACAAGTGGCGATTGTCGCAAAACAGCTTGGTTACCAATTTACACGGCTTGATGATCACGTATTTCATCGTATGAAAATATTTATTATCGACTCGCAAAATAACATAATCGATGTTGTAAAGATGAGCACCGATGTTGAACGATTAAGCATCCTAAGTGAGAAAAAATAGAATGTTGAAGAAAATAGTACTTGCCGTATTGGTGGGCTCTTCATTACCAAGCACCGCTGCGACCCTTTGGGAAAGTGACGATACTATACAAAATGTCAATCTAATTGGCTTCGCCCACATAGACGTTGCTCAGTTTAATTCACCCCCAGAACAACAAAACACACAAATCGATGACGGCTTTCAAGAAGCACGGGTTGCGCTGCACTTGTCTTCACGCCTGAGCTCACGTATTACCACCTTTATTGAAGCTGAATTCAGTGTCACAGAAGACAATACCAGTGATAGCTTGGAACGCTGGGTGGTTAAGTACGATATTGACAACAATAGCCAGATTTCGGCTGGCCGGTACCACGCTCCAGTAGGTTATTGGAATCAGTATTATCATCACGGGCGATGGCTACAAATAAGCAAAGATAGGCCGGTTCAAAGCGATTTTGGCTTAGGTTTTATTCCAGGTCATTATGTTGGTGTCATGTATGAGCGAAAAATTCGCACCGAAAACCTAACAGTAGATTTGGATATTGGCTTAGGCCAAGGT
>JAESTB010000542.1 GCA_016763815.1 Arenicella sp. | reverse complement strand
GCACTGTTTCAGTGCTTACGGCACTCATTGACGTGTATCGGGCACTGCTAAAATTATTGCGTCATTAGCTTTTTGTATACAGTAAACTCTTCGCCTGCCTGCGTATTATTCAGGGCAGTGTCACCAACGTTGTCGCCAGAGTTTGTTTTTCACCTTTTTCACCCTGGCTAAAGGTGAGTTTTAGCTGGCCCTTGTCAATCTCAATGCCCTCAGGGGCAATCAATGGCAAAGACATTTCGCGCTTGTCATTAGGTACATAAACCACAAAATCTTTCACCATGCCGACAACATACCATTGATTTTCAGTCTGTGGCTGATACGCCACTTCAACGTCGCCATAGACTGAACGCGTGCCTTTGCGTTCAAGCGTAAATGAGACCCTAGGACCTTGCTCATCGGTGTTTTCCACTTCGGTTAATTCGGTGGTTTCCGCTTCGGTTAAATAGTCCGCACTGGAAAACGAAAATTCTGCGTCAAGTTCGCCGTGGCGAATAACCACAGGTATACTCACGCGATAAATCACATCAAGGGGAATGCCCACTTCTTTTTCTTTCAAGGGCTGCAAATTGTCGAGGGTCTGGCTGTTACCGGCCTTGTCGGGTATGGCATACATGACCAAGTGAGAGCGATATTCGCCGGCGGCTAAGTCTCGCGGTTTGCGCACCATGATGCGAATAGTCTGAGAACCGCCAGCTTCAATTTCAACCTGCCGCGGTGAATAACGCAGCATAGAATCAGCAAAAATCTGGCCTTCTTCCGCCACATCAATTTCGCTCATATTACCGTCGTCATCCATGGCTATTTGTGTAAATTCAACCCGGTAAGTGGCTTTCACATTTCCGCGGTTGACAAGATGTATTGTCTTGCTTCGGTCTCGTCCTTCAAAAATCACCCGTGTGGGCGTGACCGTAAGATCACCCAGGGCCTGAGCCGAGCGTGCATAAAACGTTAACGCCAGGCAAACAAGCCCGGTGCAAAAATAAAAGTAAACTTTCAACGGCAAGTGAATGCTTTTTAACATAATAATCAACCAATTATAAAACGGAGAAGTACTTAGACTAAATTTTGATAGCCGCGCAGATAAGCACTTCAAAAATACAAGCCCAAAAAAAGCCAATAGAAGTCAATGTGCAACATTGAATGTCTTTAGGCTACCGTTGTTGCTAGGGTCCATGATACTCATTCGAGAAGGAGTATCATGGACCTAACGGACTTAGCTAAAAACTAGTTATAGCTCACAGTGACCTGATAAGTGCCATTGTAGTTGCCAGCAGGCTGATTGGCGCCCACTTGTAAATATGCCCCAACTGCAAAGCTGGCGTCGCCGGCAGCATCGAGAACCAATTGTGAGCCGCCACTTCTTGAGAAAGTGTTGACGGTCATATTATTCCCCGCAGCGTCAGTCACTGCTGCTGAGGCAGGAAGAGCAACATTGTAAGGTGCACTGCCGATGCCCTCTACAGTCCAAAGAGACGGACCACCATCAGCAGTGGATAGCGCGTTAACACCTTGAGTCACGCCGTTAGTGTGGATTCGAATGGTACCGGCACGCCCGAAGGGCAGCAAGGTGCCGAAGCGAAGTGTCTCTACCTGGGTTAAAGTAATATCCTGAGCCAGTACAGTGGCACTCATTTGTCCTGTTACTTGGTCGGTCACTTGAGCCATAGCGCCCGTAGACAAAACCAGAGAAACTGCCATTGCAGTTAAAGCATGAATTCTTTTCATTGTGAATTTCCTCGTTTGAAATAATTTCAGTTTGCGCACATATCGCCAAAAATCATTTAATGGCGCGGGTGCACTTGCTTGTAAAAATGTTTAATCGTCATTAAAAATTTTAGACAAATGTAAAGTAGTTGAATTTTTGGACCGCTGCAAGTGATTAAGAAATTTTTTTTGTGTTCTTTTTTTTGTATGTTTTTCAGTAACTTACATAACAAAATATTAAAGTAGCCGTTGATTGACACGCTTGAACACATGGCTAACAGCGATAAACAATCCATCAATAAATATGTTAATTAAATATTAATCTTATATTGATATAATGTTAATCGTATATTTATACGATGTTAATCGTATATTTATATTATGTTAATTGCATTATGATCATATGTGCCATTCGATGACCGAATTATCGATAAACTTCTTAGTTTAATTGATTGATAAGTCGTCTTTTTGTCGTGAAAAATAATAGCCGCGACCATCTTTGTAGGGCGTATTGAGTGATTTTGCTTTATGGCTACTCACCTATATTTGAGTATCCAAGAGGAGAAATGCGTCTTTCGTGGCCAAAAACAACAAGAAACTCCTTCTATCTTTTCTCTTCGGCGAGCCTTAATCGAGTCATCTAATACCAAGGCCTTGATCCGCGAATCTTTCATCCTATTGGTCGCGTAAACCTCTTTGGCTGTTTGAAGATTGAACTCTCACCAGTTAATATCTTCTCGCTTGAGCAAATCGTATAACACATCCTTTTTGGTGCCACTGAAGTGCTCATGGCCTTACGACAAAACAAAGCTATGGAGGATACGCTAAGCAATTTCCAGAGCAATAGCACAAAAACGGCTTCGGTGATTTGAATGCCACTTCGCTGGCGAAAACCAGAAGACTTTATTCGCTTGTTAAAATTCAAGCTTATCGAGGTGGCTGCAAATAGACTGTCAATGCAGTGACTTTATATCGGCCAGAACACCTTTAACTACATCAGCATTGTTACCACATCGACTGTTATGCTCCTACCCACCTACAAGCTGACCTAGATACTGGCTCTAGAGCACTTGTAGTCGATCGTTTTAACTGACATTGATCTAGTCTATATGTGTTACAGACAGATCCTTCTCAGCAGAATATTATATTTATAAGGGATATCAACATTTCACGGAAACTACATCGCTGGCTTAGGGGGCTAAAAGCATGGTTAGATTGACGTCAAAATGGAAGCTTAAGAACGGCCTGACGCCCGAGGTTTTACACAACCTCGCGGAGGCGGCTGAGCTGATTCAGTCTAAAGAGTTAGGTACCTTAATATACCTAATACATCTTGAAGCACCTTTCCCTCTCAATGCGTCAGGTAACGTAATAGTGCCATCACCGAGCTCAATTCCGAACCATCAACAAACCCATGTAACCTTTATCGAGGCCTACCAAGATGCTGATGCGTTTAGTGCTCATTTAAACGGCTCGATCTTTATGAATTTTCTGCATGAAAATTTACAATACTTTGAAGAAGACCCCGAAAAACCAGGTTGGCCGATTACTGATACACACGTATTAGAACTTGATGCCGGCTTCATTCGGCCAGAATAAAATTAATGGCTAGCATTGCTTACTTACTAGCTTCACAGGCTTATCAGACCTGATCACCCACAAAAAAACCGCCGAGTACCCTGTAATGATAGGTAACACCGGCGGCATTCTTAAAGATCGCCAATCGTGCTATCTATTTAACAAAACCTTCATTTGCCTTAACCGTTAACGGGTGGTAACCGGGTTTGGCCTGCTCAAACGCTTTACGGCCCAGTGCTTTGCCCTGCTCGGTTTTAGACAACTCGCGATACAGAGGCTTTACTAATTTGTTACGACCGATACTGGTTAGGTACTCATGAAGACGAGGCAACGCGGGCGTGTACCAGTTTTTGACCGACATCAACAACCAGCTATGTGCTATCTCATTGTTTTTTGAATTAGTAAGATCAAATTCGGTGTCCAAAGCCGCCATCTTTTCTTGGCTCATGGTCTCAGGCATATTATTTAAAAAATACAGCCATTGATGCACGGTCCAATCTGAGGTTTGAATTTCATCGGCAGCCAGCTCTCCGGCCAACCAACTACCACGAGCCGTATCCACTGTACTAAACGCATTAGATTCGGGTAGTGCTACACCGCTTGGTAACCCAGCCTCGAATATCCATTGCTTGATTCGCGCGATATCCAATTTATCAGCATACTCGACCAATAAAGTTTTTTTAAGGTGGTCAATAAACTGGTCAGTCGTAATACTCTGAAAGGCGAACTCTTTAAAATAATTTTTCAAAAATGCATCGAAATTATCACGACCAATTTTATGCTCAATTTCACGTAAGAATAGAGCACCTTTCTCGTAAGGAATATTTGAGAAAACGTCGTCAGGGTCACGGCCACGTAGATCAATCGCCAAAATCTGGTCGTTAGCATCTAAGGTGTTTAAATCTTCTTCAAGGTCCTGATAACCTAATACCGCTTCCATTTTAAACCGGTCCGAGCCATAGACATCTTCCATAATGCGGTAAGTCAGGTAGGTGGTAAAACCCTCGTTCAACCAGAGGTCACGCCAGGTTGCGTTAGTCACCGCGTTACCTGACCATGAGTGAGCTAGCTCATGCGCTATGAGTGATACAAGACTTTTATCACCGGCAATAACCGTCGGTGTTATAAATGAAAGCCGCGGATTCTCCATGCCACCAAAGGGAAATGACGGCGGTAAAATCAGTAAATCATAGCGATCCCAACTATACGGTCCATAGGTTTCTTCAGTAGCGATCAGCATAGACTCGGTGTCTTCAAACTCCGCCGCCGCCGCATCTAACATGCTCGGTTCAGCGTAAACACCGGTTCGTTCACCCATCGCTTTGAACTCTAGATCACCGACAGCGAGGGCGATTAAATAAGACGGCACCGCCTGTGGCATTTTAAACTCATAAACACCGTCGCGCT
>JAESTB010000541.1 GCA_016763815.1 Arenicella sp. | reverse complement strand
TATGCGATGCCAGCACCAACCGCGCCGCCGCCCACAACAAGTGCTTTTACATGAGTTTTCATTGTTCGTTTACTCCACCTATTTAGTGCAACTATCATATCCGCCCATCGAATCTAACTCTGATTCATCTGATAACCAACTCTGATCTAGACGTGCAGTACAGAAACATTTATTTTATCGGCTCAAATCTACGCCAAAGCGTACGCAGTAATTTGCCTAAAAACGACACTCTCAATCTTGCTCCATTGATACCGCATATCTCGGCGAAAATATTAATCAAAAGCCATTCATCAGAGCCCAAGCGAGTCGCGTTTAGATAAGCCGCTGCTGGCTTGGTAGAAATACAATAGTTTGATATAAGAAGCCTTTGCACAAACTAATAAATGATTGAAAATGACTAAAAACCACCTACTTTTTTGTTGGAAAATTAGTGAATAGCCAGCTATTCCCGTCATTTTCCGCCGCAATTAGGCTGTTTTTATCCAATTTCCATCTCAATGCTAGTTCGTACAAAGGCCTCTATAAGAATAAGTTTAATACTTTTTGCTTATCATCTACTGTAGGCAATAGTCAAAACCTAACACACCAGAGGATCTGAACAATGGCCTATAAGACCGATATCGAAATCGCACGCGAAGCAAATAAAAAACCTATTCAGGAAATTGGCGCGATGCTAGACATCCCTAGCAAACACCTACTTCCTTTCGGTCATGACAAAGCCAAGGTCACCGCCGAATTTATTAGGCAGCAGCAAAACAAGACTAACGGAAAATTGATATTAGTCACGGCGATTAACCCAACGCCAGCGGGCGAAGGCAAAACCACCACCACAGTAGGTTTGGGCGATGGCTTAAATGCGATCGGCAAAAAAACCGCTATCTGTATTCGTGAAGCCTCGCTTGGGCCTTGCTTTGGCATGAAAGGCGGCGCGGCTGGTGGCGGTCAAGCGCAAGTCATCCCGATGGAAGATATGAACTTGCATTTTACCGGTGATTTTCACGCCATAACCTCAGCGCACAACCTGTTGTCAGCGATGATCGATAACCATATCTATTGGGGTAATAAACTAGAAATTGATCAACGCCGAGTCACCTGGCGCAGAGTGATGGATATGAACGATCGCGCTCTGCGTGATATTGTCACAAGCTTAGGCGGCGTCACCAATGGCGCACCAAGACAAACTGGCTTTGATATTACCGTCGCTTCAGAAGTCATGGCAATTCTCTGTTTATCGAATGACCTTGCCGATTTAGAAAAACGTTTAGGCGATATTATTGTCGCTTACCGTCGCGATAAAAGCCCGATTTACGCGCGAGATATCAAGGCCGACGGTGCAATGACGGTGTTGCTACAGCAAGCCATGCAACCCAACCTAGTGCAAACGCTAGAAAATAATCCCGCCTTTGTACATGGTGGCCCATTCGCCAATATTGCTCATGGATGTAACTCTGTAGTGGCTACCACCACGGCACTCAAACTGGCCGACTACGTGGTAACCGAAGCCGGCTTTGGTGCTGACCTAGGCGCTGAAAAATTCTTCAACATTAAATGTCGAAAAGCTGGCCTCGCGCCAAGTGCGGTAGTATTAGTGGCAACCGTCCGCGCAATGAAAATGAACGGCGGAATGTCAAAGTCTGAATTAGGGTCAGAAAACGTAAAAGCGGTGCAAGATGGCTGCCCAAACTTAGGCCGTCATATCGAAAATTTAAAATTGTTTGGAGTGCCAGTGGTGGTTGCTATAAATCATTTCGTTACCGACACAGATACCGAAGTAAACGCCATTAAAGAATTTGTCACCACTCAAGGATCAGATGCTATTGTGTCTAGGCATTGGGAGTTCGGCTCTGAGGGTTCAAAAGAGTTAGCAACTCGGGTAGCGGAAATAGCCGATACAGGCATAGCTAACTTCGCACCAATGTACCCTGACGACATGCCCTTATTCAAAAAAATTGAAACTATTGCTAAACGAATATACCGTGCCGACGAAGTGCTGGCGGACAAAAAAATTCGTGACCAATTGAAGCAGTGGGAACAACAAGGTTATGCCCATTTACCTATCTGTATGGCTAAAACTCAATACAGCTTTACCAGCGACCCGAGTCGCCGAGGCGCGCCAGACAATCATTCGCTACCGGTGCGTGAGGTTCGATTAGCCGCCGGTGCCGGCTTTGTAATTGCTATCTGTGGCGAAATCATGACCATGCCAGGCTTACCAAGCGTACCGTCGGCTGAGGCCATTCATATCAATGGCGCCGGCCAGATTGATGGTCTGTTCTGAGCAAACGGCACGCGCGGATACAATCAAATACAGCCGCGACATTCCTAGCATATTATCACCGTCTGTAAAATATCACCCTAAAGGGTGACGCGCACGTTCTTCGCTTTGACTATGATTATTTCAACAGCGAGAGATTAACAGGAAGGGGTATTCGGCAAGGACCGCTGACCGCTGTTGACTAGCCGGCTTGGGAATAATTCTAAGCCGGCTTTTTTTTCAGACAGCGTAAGTCCCCCATGGATATGGATAGATGAACCAACAAGGGTACGTTTATATAGTCGGCAGTCAAACTAAAGGACCATTGTACATCGGCGTTACGCGAAGTCTGGCTAAAAGGGTCGCTCAGCATAGAGTCTATAAAGTGTTAGGCTTCAGTAAAAAGTATCAGCTTTCACGCTTGGTTTTCTTTGAGCCTTGCGACTCTATTCACCGTGCAATTTGGCGCGCGAGACAAATCAGTTATTGGCAGCGAGATAGAAAACTATTACTGATAAAAAAAACTAATCCGCACTGGAACGACTTGTATTGTCGGCTATCAGACAACGAACTCGAGCTAGTCAAAGATTCCACTTAAACAGATTTTCTACCACTCATGTCACACTATCGCCCTTCGGCACCTTTTTATAACCTTGACTGAATGCCGTGCCAAACTAATGCTATCAAAACCAAATATAAATGTAGTTAGCGAGGATGACGGTGAACAAAGCGTACATAGAAATAATACTTGTAGTCACCATTGCCGCCAATCTCATTGTCTATAACATCACCCAATCTCATTATAAACAAGCCAATGCCGTCTCAATACAAGCCAATCCTACGTCTAGCAATAGCCCACAAGTAATAAAAGCGACCTCTCGTTTAGCGTATCACAGTAAAATGATTGCGATTGAATCTGTCCTGATTGCTAAATATTCGGTTAAGCTAATGTTTGATGCAGTGAACAAAGCGATTTAAACAGAATGATCGGCAACGAAAAAATATCCTCGGGTCTCCAAGCATTTCGAAATCACCCATATGTGCAACAAGCTTGGTCAGCCTTTGACGACTTTATAGCAAGCATTCAATCGTCATTTAATCATCGCTTATTCGATGCCAATGTTGATTTCTGGAGCTACCACCTCGGTGGCATTGCAATAATTCTTGCCTTCGACCTAGCTCTAAATTCAATTTTTGGCGCATCCTACATGCTGGAGTTTATCTCCATAGCGGGTACCACTTGGGCCACCGGGTTTTTCTTTGCCGGATTGTTACTAAGAAGCCATTACAAAAACGCCCATTGGGAAACACAGACACATGCAATGGTGCTGGTTAAAACCGTTGCCTGCTCGGTATTCTTCGGCTTTATTATTGCTGTCTTAATGTCTGTCGTTTCAATGACATTCTACTTTGATGATCTTTATCGTTTTCGGAGGCTAGAAAGCCCTGGAATCTCGTCAATCGCAGTTGTTGCCGAGTTTGTTTTTAGAAATTGGTTTGTAACCTCATTCTATTTACTATGTTGGATGATGGCCTATATTGGCATTACCAGTAGACGCAAAACCAAGCAGGTTGAAATCGATAATTTACGACTTCAAAATAGCCTCAAAGAAGCCGAACTCACCAGCTTATCGAATCAACTCAACCCGCACTTTTTGTTTAACGCTTTGAATAACATTCGATTTATGATTCATGAGGACGCCAATAATGCCGAGAGAATGCTGATGTCTCTATCTGGTGTACTGAGATACTCGCTTGAGAGCTCAAAAAACGAGAAGGTGTCGCTCAAAGAGGAGTTAGAAATCAGCCGCCTCTATATCGATTTGATTAAAATACAATTTGAAGAGCGTCTACAATTCACACTCGATATCTCTGATCAGCTTCTGAGCTGTCATTTGCCACCAATGGTTCTACAGATGTTACTCGAAAACGCGGTTAAACATGGCATAGACAATATACGAGAAGGCGGAAAGATAGAGGTGACTGCCGAATTTGAGAACCAAATAATGACCTTGCGCGTTTGCAACGACCTCCCAGAAGGTTATGCCGAAAAGCAAAGTGTACCGGGTATAGGCTTACTCAATATCGATCAGCGTTTAGATCTACTTTATTCCGGTAGAGGCTCGGTAGATACTGATATAACGGATAATCGATTCTGCGTTACCGTTACCATTCCACAAGATTAAAACTAGAAAAATTACAGTGAAAGCAATAGTAGTAGAAGACTCACGGTTAGCACGAGAAGGCCTATTACGTATGCTAGGCGAGTTTAAAGAATTAGAGATGGTTGGCGCGGCTGATCATCCAGATTCAGCATTACAGCTAATTACCGAGAAACGCCCAGACGTGCTCTTTCTTGATATCCATATGCCTGGGCAAAGCGGCTTCGACTTACTAGACCGACTCGACTACGTACCGCAAATTATTTTCACCACGGCTTACTCAGAATATGCCTACCGTTCATTTGACTACAACCCAGTTGACTATCTACTAAAACCAATTAGCCCTGAAAGGCTTGCCGCGGCAATCGATAAGCTCAACGTGAAGGAAGACCTTGATGTTCAAGAACCTTTTGAGATGAGCAGTAAGATATTCATAAAAGACGGTGACGATTGTCATCTTGTCTCATTGCGCGATGTACATTACTTCGAAAGCTGCAAAAATCACTCGATTGTTTTTTTTGATTCGCATAAGCCATTTATAAAGAAAGCGCTGAGCAGCATTGAGGCACGCCTTCCAAAATCGCATTTCTTTCGAGCAAATCGCCAATATGTCGTAAACCTGAATGAGATTGGCTCTATTAATGAAAGTATTAGTGATGGTTATGATTTAACCATGAGTGATGGGAAGGTTATTGAGGTTAGTCGGCGTAATGCGATTGAGCTTAAGAGGTTGCTTAGTTTTTGATTTGATTGCCCCGATATTCAGATCTGTCATCTTGAGCGCGGCCGAAAGACCTCATATAAGCCCCACACTCAACTTCGTACATACATTGCCACTCGGCGGTTGCTCCTGCACTGCTCTAATAAAACTACATCCATGTAAGCTATGCCGTGGCGGGCGTTGCACGCCGCACATCCATTCTTTTATTCGTATCGTCCTGATACTCACCCCTGCGGGGCTGCCTTCGTCAGTTTAAATACGTTCCTACGCATTTGATGGCGCAAAAGAGCGCGTAGCCTACCCTTGGGGTATACCCCTCAAGGGGCATCTGAAAAACACACCGCTGTCGCAACTTCGTTGCGCCTTTAGGCGGCTTATGCTTCGGGCTAGCTCTATGAGCGGCGCCACAAGTAAGGCGTCACCTGCGTATCCAAAATACAACCATAATTGAAAGACCCTGATTATGCGTTGAGATTTTTCCACTCGCCTCGCTCGGTCAAAATGACAGTGACCGCCCTTAACCGACATAACACCTTGCTCAGCGGAAAAATACGAGCGCGAGCGAGTCGTTTTTCCGATGCAGCAACTTGTTATACATTTTTAATTATAGTTGAGTAAAATAGTCACTTGATGGATCTTTAGATAAATGTGAGGCTATTGTATCCCAAGTTCCATTCTTTGAAAGATTGTCTAAGTTAGCTTGATGTAATTCTTTGGTTTCCCAAGTCTCAACTAAAGTAAACTTATTAGTCATTAATGAACTTTGAAATATATTAACACCAACACAGCCATTAACCTTTGGTAATTCTGATTTGACACCCTCAAGAATTTTTGTGAAGCCAGTTATTTTATCTTCTTTAACTTCAAAGTTTACTATTACTACAATATTCATACTTTTTTTCCTTTGTTTTTTATTTTCATTAGATAAAACAGATGCTTTAAAGCCGATAGCTACAGATGTGCCTGCTATTATTGCTTTTAAAGCAATTCGCCTTGTTCTCTGATATTTATGTTTATCACTCATTTATGATTCTCCGTGTGTACAGAGATAGGAAGGTTAGAGCTGAATCTGAATAGAAACTACCCAAAAAAAATCAAAAGTATAAATTTTCAGTCATTACTTGTTTGTTAAAGTGGATTTTGGTGTGACGCCATATGTCTTTTTGTAAGCGGCTATGAAATGTGAAACATTTTCATAGCCTACTTCGATTGCTACTTGAGTTACATTTAATTCAGTGTTGCACAATAATTGGTGAGATTTACTAAGCCTTTTAGTAATTAACCATTTTTTAGGAGTAGTTCCAAAAAGTCTTTTAAAATCTCGATTAAACGTTGAATCACTTCTCCCTGTTAGAATTGCATAATCGCTTATTTTTAAATTACTTAGATAGTTTTCTT
>JAESTB010000540.1 GCA_016763815.1 Arenicella sp. | reverse complement strand
TTACAGAGTACCAAACAGGTGCCGCTTTGAGCTGGGATTAACGTTTCTGCTTTCGTGAGTGATGCTTAACAAGCTTGCAACGACAATGCAATTTATGGCAAATTGTTTGTACGCAGAAAAAATAACGTCAGGGTGAGTAGAGTCTAGAACAATGCTCTTCCGATAGCCTTGTAGACATCACAATGAGCCAAAGTTGATGAATTATAAAAAGATATCAAAGCAAGCACTCGGTTTTTTCCCAACACCGATAGTCGAACTTTCGAATTTAAGTAAAGTACTTGGCGGCCCTAAAATATGGATGAAGCGAGATGACAATACCGGCCTTGCATTAGGTGGCAATAAAACCAGAAAGTTAGAGTATATTCTTGGCGACGCACTGGCGTGTGGTGCCGATACTATTATCACCGCAGGTGCAGCGCAATCAAACCATTGTCGGCAGACCGCGGCTGCGGCTGCCAGTCTTCAACTTGAATGTCACCTTGTTCTCGGCGGTGAGAAACCTGATATTGTTAATGGCAACCTCATGCTTGATATGTTGTTTGGTTGCCATATCCATTGGGCGGGTGTTAATCGTAAAGGAGATGATATTCCTCAAATAATGGAACAACTGAAACAATCAGGAAAGAAACCCTATGTCGTGCCATACGGTGGTTCAAATGAACTTGGCGCTTTAGCGTTTGTCGAAGCATTAAAAGAGCTTGAAATACAGTTTCAAGCGATTGATGAACCGGTGACACACATCGTTTTTGCTTCAAGCTCTGGGGGCACCCAAGCGGGGCTGATGCTGGGTAAAAAAATGCTCGGTGCGTCATATCAAATAGTGGGAATAAATATTGATAAAGGAGAAATAGCTAACGTTTCTTTTGATCAACACATATTGTCGCTTGCCAACAGCACGGCAAAGTTTATGGGTGTTAAGCATGCGTTTTCTAAGCAAGATTTAATTCTTAACTCTGACTATGTTGGTGAAGGTTATGGCGTGTTTGGTGATCTTGAGCATGAAGCTATTTCATTAACAGCACAAACTGAAGGTATATTATTAGACCCTGTCTATACAGGAAGAGCCATGGGTGGACTGTTTGATATGATCCGCAGCGGAAAAATCAATAAAAAAGACAGCGTTTTATTTTGGCACACCGGTGGAGTGCCTGCGTTGTTCGCTTACCCAAATATAGTAACTGCGTCAAAATGTTAACAAAACAATAAACTCTGCTTCGGAACAATTTCCTTAGTTTGAAACGAAAGTTAGCCATTGATTTTAAGTGTTTTTCACCACATAAAATGGTGGCTATGGGTAAAGCTGAAAATACGTTTCACACGGTTGCAAGGTGTTTCACCGCATGACGAAAGGAATAAAATGAGGTGTCAGGACTTGAAACTTGAATTAGCGTAGTATTTAAAAACACGGAATGGCTACCCAAGGCGAACATATTACCGAGACAGGTAAGTGTTAACCTGCGTGTTTCTCTATGTGTCGACGTGTGAGTCTGATGCTTCTCCTGTAGCCGCTCGAAAGTCTCTAGGGCTTTGCCCTGTCCACCTCTTAAATGCACGAGAAAAAGAGCTTTGTTCTGAAAAACCAAGGATGTGCGCAACGTAGGTAAGATCCATGTTTGGATCTTTGACTAACTCGACTGAGCGATTTTGTTTAATTGAATCAGCTAGCATCGAGAAGGTTAATTTATGGTTTGAAAGGTGCCGTTGAAGAGTCCGGATACTCACATTTAAATTTTTTGCACAAGATTCCACACTGCAATCCTGAGTGGCTAAGTTTCGCGAGATAAAACGTGTAATCGCATCGAGTGGAAACTCTCTTAAAAGATTGGAAAGTGCCTTATCGGCGTGATTTTTCAAGAGCTTATAAAGTTCAGGTTCGTAGCGAGCAAACTCAGATTTCAAAATTGACCTATCAGTCAAAATTCTATTTGAGCGGCTATTAAACTCAACTCGACAAGAAAAATATTCTTCGTATTCTGCTACTAAGTCTTGGTCTAGTTGGTGAGTAAACGACACTTGCTTTAGCTTCACCGACTGAGTGCTTAAACATCTAGCAATTGTCACCCAGCTGGTCATCGTTTCTTCAACAATATGGCGGCAACACCGATATGTTGGCATCCATTCAAATGTAATCGCATTAGCTGATTTTTGAATGCTTGGAAAACCAATGTCTCCAACCAGGGTCTGATATTTATGCTGATGTTTGAGCGCGGTTTCTAGATTAGGCGAGGAAAATGCAATTTGAGTGATCAGCCCCCATCGGTCCGGCGAAACCACCTTGCCGAATTCGAAACCGATGTTCCGTATTTTGAACCTTCCTTTCAAATACTCATCCGCAGCAAACTCATACAGTGCCTCGTAATGAGAAGAGTCTATCAATGCCCGTGAGCGGTGAAGTTGGCTCTCGTCAAGCTCAACAATGCTCAGTGATTTGTCTCTAGGGATGCCATTCTTACTAAGAAAGTGAATCAGAGATTTCACGACGTCTAGAGAAACAGTTGACATTTTTCAGGCGACCAACAACGCGATTTTATTTATTGAAATTAAAATTCACCACTCATCACGCTCCAGGCTGTTGATAATCTTAGACAGCAAGGCGACGAAGCCTAATGAGTCGATTTTATCTGGAAACTGGTGAAATCGATCTTAAAACCCTAGCACAAAGCGCGATGGAAAATTGATATTTTGCCTGACCTTCTATTGATTTAATTTACTGTTCTTGTCAAAAAACCACAGCAATAGGGTCGATGTTTTGAGTAAAAAATGTGATTTTCACCACCTAGCTAAGCCGCCAAAAAAACCATGAAAGGTCATTTCATTAATTCTAGCTAGGCCGTAATAGTTAGCTCAACACGCCAAAATAACTGGCGCCTGACATCAATTTTGGCTCTGCACTCTTGGGTATAGTGATGTTCGAAGTAAGATAGATCTAAAAAAATAATAAATTTAGGAGTGTGAATGATGAAAAAGATAAATCGCAAACTAGCGACTATTAGCATGATTGGTTGCATGTTGAATAGCGTGAACGTTATTGCTGCTGAGGAGCGCGTAACAATCGGAAAAGTCGACAGTTATAGCGCAACAGCCGTTGCCGTAAAAGAACATGCTACAACTGAGAAAATTAACCGCTATGTACTGGACGATGGAACCTACGTTGAAGAGCGAGTAGTGCGTAGCACAGGAACGATTGCAGAGAATATAGAAAAAATATTTTCGGCATTGGATACCTCGGCATTGCCGTCAAAAATTTTGCTTGAAACAGGGGCGCTTTTCCAGCGCGAGGCAATTCTACAAAAAAGCAGAATCCGCAAGCGCAAAGGCGAAAAGAAAGCCGACTTGAAGAAAAGTCGGGGCGACAAACCCGAAGACACGATTGCAACCGCCCCTTTCAGGGACCTGTATGCCGGCCTTTCTAAGCCCGCTGAGGCAAGCAGGAATATTCCGTCGCTGCGCCAAGTGCAGCAACTATCCAAAAAGAACTTCGAAAAACATGACGCGCTGCCGTTGGCGATCTCTATCGTAAATTATGAGAGCCTGGACCCAGAAGCTGTTGAAGATGGCCGCCTGATTATTCGTGACGGCAAACTGCACGATACCGGCAAAGAAAACTATTGGCAGTCATATAAATTTAAGGGTGCAGGTATCGTCTCATTTGGGCCAGAATTGGATAACATTCTTCAAATGGTAATACCTTCCGATATGTTTCTGAGCAATGTGAAGATAAAAGGAAAGCCGTTAAAGTTACAGTCAGCCACCATTCGATTCAAAGGAACTGATTTGAAGATCAAGGTCAAGCCAGATCAGCCATTTTCTGTTCCTATCGAAGCGTTACTCAACGACAAAAACACCTTGGCAATGAAGATCACAGTCAAGGCAAATGGAAGAAAATATAGGGTTAATTCAGAAATATTTTTTGAGGTTAACTCAGAATTGGGTTTTAAGAGCAATTCAAATCTAGGTTCTTCATCCACGTCTCTCCCACCAAAACCAGGTACTTCGGACAGACCTCTCTCATCAAAGCCAGGTTTTTCACCTAGGCCCTTACCAGTGAGCGTAGTGGCACCAGATATAGTTATAAAAGGCGACTTTTTGCCTTATTGCGATATAGATCAAACTGTTGCGACCCACGCGTATTTGGAAGGGTACGGTAGTCTCAATGCTCGAGTCTACCCTGCCTCAACCAATATCAATGACTGCCACTCTTTGAATAGAGTTTTGGTGCTTCTCGATGGATTCGACGTTTTGAATAACCGGACACAAGAGACATTATATAGCGATTATGGAGACGATATTAAATACTTCATCAATAGAGGCTATGACGTAGTTACAGTTGGTTATGACGTAGGTAATGACTATATACAACGCAATGGACAAGCCTTCAGAACATTCATGGTGGATACCATACCGACACTTATGGCCTACATGCCAGATACCACCGACGTTGCTGTGCTGGCTGGTAGCATGGGGGGGCAGGTTGCAAACTACGGCCTTGTGCACGCTGAATTGGCTGGAGAAGAACACCACGCAAGGCTCTTCATTACGCTTGATACCGAATACGAAGGTGGCAACATCCCCATTGGCTTGCAAATGGAACTCAATTTTCTGAACGTGCAAGGAGGGGACTCAGAGACAGCAATCTTAGTAGAGGCACTAGGAAGTCCTGCTGCGAAGCAACTGCTTAAACATCTTTACGAAGGTACAGGTTCTTTTGTCTACGCTCCAAATCAGCTCTACAATGATTGGAAAACTGAAATTCAAGCGCTAGAGCTGCCCCAAATGACCCGCAATGTGTCGATAGCCAACGGCAGCGGAACAGGGAATGTGTACGCTGGAAGTAGAACGAATCTTTCACATGTATCTCAACTACAAGCAGTAGAGACGGTGTTAGATATTGATATAGATGCCTTTACTGACCATAATGGCGTGGTATTCCACGGGGCAATTTCTCTTTTTGGCAACTTAGTCAAATCTCTTCATCTGGAGATTATTTCTGGAGCAATGCAAGACGATGTAAACCCGGGTAGCTCCCGACCTACCCCCCAACAGATCGCAGAACCCTATAACAATATTAGTAGCGGGATGTCAGGAAACATCGGAATCATCGTGAATACCGCGATCAGTTATGCGACAGGAACTATGACCTATGATTTAGGCAAACATGCTTTTGTACCGACAGCAAGTGCCATCGGCACTGGCTTTGACTATAGCTATTATGAGAAATGTAATTCTCAGCATGGCACCATTACTGTGGGTAATAGAGAAGTACTTGCCAAAGAATTGATTGCCATGAAAAATGGTGTCCAGCCTGTACATGCCTCTCCCTACTCCCAGGCATGTGGCCAACCTGAACCAGTTGCCTGTACTCAAAATGTCTTTTGGTGGAATTCGTGGCAAGAAAGTGACTATATTTCGCCAACATCTTACGGGTCGGGGTTGTTCTGTAAAATCGAGGATGTTCCAGCTGGCGCGACTGCCTTAATAAATCAAAACAGTTTTTATTTGGAATCAGAGTGTCATTCCGCATTTTTTAATGACGAAGTCACTGGAAAATGTAAGGTAACGTCAGCCGTATCGCCGGACACCACCTATGACAGCGTAGCTGGCGAATTGAGGCTCTATAGGCCAACTAATAGCTTTAGTTTATACACAGAGCCCACTTGTCCCTATAACACCGTAGAATTGGGTCCATTTCCACCCCTGTTTCCTGCCTTGTATACTGGCCCCAATTTTAATAACCAATATTACAAAATATGTAAGGTTATGTCTTGGTTATCACCAGTGGCAACAGTAGATATGGAGTTGGTAGTAGGTGAGGGTTTGTTCACAAAACAAACACCAGCTGAGATTTGCCCCATTGCAGGAAAACTCAAAAAGCACGGCTGCTGGATGGGAGAGGTGCCTGCAGGAGTAACACCCGTACTTTCCGGCAATCAATTTCGCTACAGCGAGTAGGCCAGCACGCCGAAAACTCATATTCGGTCAAACCAGAAGACCCCCTGCAATTGTGCAGGGGGCAATTCAATAAATTAAATATCAATCAATCTAGTAGAGGATATTAGAAAATGAATATAAGACAGACCATAATTCGCGTATGGCTTGTTTCAATAG
>JAESTB010000539.1 GCA_016763815.1 Arenicella sp. | reverse complement strand
GCTGTGTTAGCGCCCAGTTAATATGATCGGCAACAAGTTCACTTGCCTCAGCTAATTTCTCGGTTAATGCGCTAACAATATTATCACTATAGGGGGCATTGCCTAATGCCACGGCAATATTACGTAACCAGCTTTGAAAACCAATACGCCTGATGGGCGAGCCTTGTAATGTATTAAGAAAGTACTCTTCTGACCAAGCGAATAACTCCAGTAAACTGATATCATCAAGCGTATTTCTTGCTTGAAAGTCATCAACTAGGCTGAGCTTAGCGTACTTATTCCACGGACAAATCAATTGGCAATCATCACAGCCGTAGATGCGATTGCCTAACTTGCTTCGAAGCTCGACCGGAATGGCACCTTTGAGTTCAATTGTAAGGTATGAAATACAAAGTCGTGCATCAACTTGATAGGGTCCTACAATGGCTTTGGTGGGGCAGACATCGATACATTTCTGGCAGCTGCCGCAGTGGTTTGTTGCCGCCGTATCAGTCGGCAGCGGTAGGTCGACATAAATTTCGCCGAGAAAAAACCAAGAGCCAGTTTTAGAGTCAAGTAAGTTACTGTGTTTGCCTATCCAGCCTAAACCTGCTTTCTCGGCCAGGGCTTTTTCCATTACTGGCGCGCTATCGGTGAATACTCGGTAGCCAAATTCACCAATTTCTTGTTGGATGCGCTGGGCTAATTTTTTAAGTCGCGAGCGAATTACTTTGTGATAGTCGCGGCCGAGCGCGTAGCGAGAAATATACGCCGTGTTTTGATTTTCTAGTACTTCTTCAGCGGCATTATATCGACCGGAGCATAATCCATTCTTACCGAGATGACCCGTTTGGTGCCTACGACTAATTGGTCAGGATTGGTTCGTTTGCTTCCGTGTTTATGCATGTAGTCCATCTCGCCCTGCATACCTTTTTCAAGCCACTTATTCAGGTGAGCTTCATGCTTAGACAGCTCGCCATCACTAATGCCGACCGCGTCGAATCCCATCTCGACACCCCAAGCCTTGATGTTGCTTGCAAGCTCGGATAATTGCTGTGCAGACAAGTCTACCGCGCTAGAATCAGGCTTGCTTTCAGCTGAGGTGCTTGAGTTGGTCTGTTGAGATGTCATAATAGACCTATTCTAACTTAAGAGACCTCGGCATAACTGGATGAAGGGATAAAAATGTCTGTAGTTATTTTTATTCGGGTTGAAGCTTCTTTGCTTTTCGCCTCAATTGAAGAAATTCCAAACTATTTTTACCTCGTTCCTGAGTTATGCTGAGGTCTTTTAAACCTTGTTCAAAACTAGTCTTATCTATGGTGAAACTCGAAACTCAAGCAAGACCATCATCTTTTTCGGCGCGCAGCATTGAACAAACGCATGACATTGGTCGGCAGATAGCAAGACAGTTGGTGTTTCCGTCTTGTATTTACCTGCATGGTGATATGGGCGCAGGCAAAACAACGCTGACTAAATCGATTATTCAGGCATTTGGGTACGCGGGCGCAGTAACTAGCCCCACCTATAATTTGGTGCAAGAGTACCCGGTTGATCAGGGTGTTATTTATCATATGGATCTATACCGTCTCGAAGATCCTAGCGAGATTGAGTTTTTAGCCGTCGATGACATGTGGTCAGAGCGCAGCCTTTTTTTGATCGAGTGGCCAGAGAGGGCTGCCGGACATCTGCAAGCCGCCGATTGCGAGATCTTCATTAACAAGGCCTTCGATACATCGCAAGACACGCGAGATATCACTCTGAATTTTTTGAGTTAGCGTTGCGACGTTTTCCTGGTAGAGGGGCAAGGTTTTCTTAACGCTTGGTATAAGTTCTCGCACTGCGCTTGGAAACCTGTTGTAATTGCCTTAATAAGCCGTCAATAAAATAAAAAATGTCCTTAAGTGACCGATACCCAGATTGCGATCACAGCAAAACCATTACTAATGTCGTTTGTTTTTTTTAGCGCCATACGATATTCGATTAGAGCTCTAATCTTGTTGACGCTGCTGGTGGCGTTATGGCTTAGTTGTGGGTTGCTGCTATCGAGCAATGTCAGCGCACAGCAATACGCTAATCAAGTAAACAGTGTACGGCTGTGGCACTCGCCCGATAAAACTAGGGTGGTGTTCGATGTGGCGGAAGATATAACCCATAATACATTCAACTTAAAGAACCCCGAGCGACTTGTTGTTGATATACAAAACGGCGGTTTTAAAGTGGCGCTACCGAGTTTAGATGCTGATAATCCACATCTCAGCGGAGTACGATCCGGCTCGCCAAGAAAAGGTGTGCTGCGTTTTGTGTTTGAGCTGAAGAAGCCACTAGAGGCACATAGTTTTGTGCTAACGCCGAATGAGTTGTACGGGTACCGCTTGGTGCTTGATCTAATTGATAGTGAGGCGATACCTGTAATCGCTGTAGTCGGCGCAGGTGCTGACGCGCTAGATGGTGACCAGGCTGGTACTAATTTTATCTCTGAGCCGCCACTTGACCTTGCTGAGGGAGAGGTCGCCGCTGTTGTGGTGACCAAGCCACCAGCGATTGAGGCGTCATCGTCAGCCGAGCAATCATTAATCATTGCCGCTCCGGCCCTCACAAAACAGAAGATTATCATTGCGATTGATGCTGGGCATGGCGGCGAAGACCCAGGTGCGACGGGGCACAGAGGTAGTCGCGAAAAACAGATCACCTTATCGATCGCAAAGCATCTGCAAAAGGTTATCAATGCCGATAGCCGAATGCAGTCATTTCTAGTTCGAGAGGGCGACTACTACATCGACCTCACTCGACGGAGGATCATGGCGAGACAAAAGGGTGCTGATATCTTCGTTTCAATTCACGCTGATGCATTTACTAAGAAAAGCGCTAATGGCTTATCGGTGTTCGCCTTATCACAGCGCGGGGCCACTAGCGCAATGGCTAGGGCGCTGGCAAAAAAAGAGAACGCTGCCGACTTAATTGGTGGCGTCAGTTTAGCCGATAAAGATGCAGTGCTTGCTAAGGTGCTGGTAGACTTATCCATGACAAACACGATTAGCGAAAGTGTGAATTTAGGTGGGCGGGTGTTAAAAGAGTTAAGTAAGGTCGGTCGTTTGCATTCGAAGAGAGTTGAACAGGCATCGTTCGTGGTATTAAAGTCGCCAGATATACCATCAATCCTGATTGAAACAGGTTTTATAACCAATCTTGATGAAGAGAAAAAACTACGAACTACTAGATATCAAAAGAAAATAGCTAATGGCATTCATCGAGCCTTGGGTGAATATTACGATCAAACGCCTTACTACAACCAGGCTAGCTATGCATCGCCACGAATGGCTTCTTCGTCTAGCTCTCAAGCTCTTAAGGCGCCGCGGCATAGGGTCAAGCGTGGCGATTCATTATCGAGCATTGCGTTAAAATATGGCACTACTATTGCGGAACTAAAGCGGCTCAATAAACTGTCGAATAATACCGCAGTACTGGGTCGGCGCTTAAGGCTACCGAGCGGCAATGCCAGTTCAAATAATCGATTATCTCGACATGGTAATACCGCGGTTCATGTTGTTGTGCGCGGTGATTCACTATCAAAGATTTCGGCACACTATAATGTCACTATCAATGCACTCAAGCGGGTTAACCGTCTTACTAAAGATACTGTGTACAAAGGGCAGAAAATTAAAATTCCTGGTGGCGTTAGGGCTAAAAAACTGGTCACCAAACACACAGTAAAGCGAGGTGATACGCTGTCTGAGATAGCCGAGCAATACGGCGTGACGATTAAGCAGATGATGCTTGCAAATGGTTTGCCGAGCGGTATTGTTAGATTAGGCCAAACCTTAAAAATACCGAGATAAACGGTTTAGACATCATGAGCGATAATGCTGCAACCAAGCAACGAATACATGCTTTAGACCCTCGGTTAATCAATCAGATTGCGGCAGGTGAAATTATTGAGCGCCCAGCATCGATGCTTAAAGAGCTGATCGAGAATGCGCTAGACGCTGGCGCGACTATTGTCGATATCGAAATTGAGAATGCGGGTGTGAAGCGTCTAAAAATCACAGATAATGGGCATGGGATATTAAAGCTGGATTTGGCAATGGCATTGTCACGACACGCTACCAGCAAAATTGAAAATCTGACCGACCTTGAGCAAATCGCCACTTTGGGCTTTCGTGGCGAGGCGTTGCCGAGTATTGCCTCAGTTACTCGTATGACGATCAAGTCACGTGAAATTAATTCGGATCAAGCTTGGATGGTTTCAAGCGACGGCAACAATAAAACTACCGCCCCGCAACCCGTCGCGCACCCAATTGGCACTTCTATTGAAACGCGTGACCTTTTCTATAACACCCCGGCAAGGCGCAAATTTCTAAAAACTGACAATACCGAATTTAAGCATTTAGACCAAGTTGTTCGGCGCATGGCGTTATCGCGCTTTGATGTGGCGTTTAAATTGCAGAACAACGGTCGGGTCGTGCTTCATTTGCCAAGCGTGCCAGCTGATGATGCGCGTAGGTTAAAGATGGTCTGTGGCGACAATGTGCCAGAGAATAGTGTGTACTTTGACGAGCAGCGTGATGGCATGCGGCTGTCGGGCTGGGCTGGGTTACCTAGTTTTTCTCGCAGTCAGGCTGACATGCAATACTTCTTTCTTAACGGCCGCTTGATTCGGGATAAAACAATGGTTCATGCGGTGCGCCTTGGTTACCAAGACGTATTGTTTCATGGGCGTCACCCAATATACGTTTTGTATTTAGAGATGGATCCGGCCGGTGTTGACGTTAATGTGCATCCGACTAAACACGAAGTGCGTTTTCGTGAAAGCCGCAGCGTTCACGGCTTTGTCTTTCGCTCGATTCAGCGCCATGTAGGCGCAAGCGCCGGTGATGTTGGCAGCCTGCAGGTCGACGCAGAACATGGCGCGGCGACGCCAAAGCCAATCAACCCAAATTCAGTTTTCAGTAATGAATTATCGCAAATAAATCAGCAAGCACCAATTCGTTATGAGGATAATCGCTACCAAGCCAGTGAGCGTTTGTCGGCAAATCAAGTGCGTGAGCAAATTGGCGGATATAAGCAGATATCTGAGTCAGCGTTTCGTCCAGACCCATCTCGACCGTTGACCAGTGACCATCTAAACGTAGCTTTGGATGCCAAGACTAACGACCATGTGATACCGCCAATGGGTTACGCATTGGCGCAGCTTAAAGGTATTTACATCCTGGCAGAAAATGAGCAAGGCCTAATACTGGTTGATATGCATGCGGCTCACGAGCGTATCACTTATGAGCGCTTGAAAGCAGCGATGGAGTCAGCGGCGATTGCTCAACAACCATTGCTGGTACCAGTGACTATCCATGTCAGTGAAACAGAGATGATGGCATGGGATCAGCAACAAAAGCTTTTTGACAAACTTGGCTTAGAAGTTGAGCAGCTTGATGCGCAAATTTTGGTCGTGCGTGCGGTTCCCGACGTGTTGGCTAATTCGGATGTGTCGCAACTGGTGAGAGACGTGTTGTCTGATTTAGTTGCTACAGAGCATAGCAACAGGATAGAAGAAACCATGCATGAGGTGTTGTCGTCAATGGCATGTTACGGCTCAGTTCGTGCTAATCGATTATTGTCGATCGCCGAAATGAACGCACTATTGCGTGACATGGAAGCGACTGAGCGCAGCGGTCAATGCATTCATGGTCGCCCAACATGGGTTCAGATGTCGCTGAGCCAATTAGATGGCTGGTTTAAGCGCGGACAGTAATGAAGGTTCAACTTTCTTTAGCACCTGAAAAAATCCCTGTGGTTTGCCTCATGGGCCCAACGGCAACAGGTAAAACCGATGCCGCCGCTCAGATCTATGAGAGCATTGATGCTGAAATTATCAGCGTAGACTCATCGTTAGTGTATACCGGGATGGACATCGGTACCGCCAAACCAGACGCTGACTTTCTTGCAAAATACCCTCATCATTTAGTAAATGTTCGGCACCCGAATGAAGGCTATTCAGTGGCCGATTTTTTTAATGACTGTAGCGCGCTTATCGCCGATATAACCGCGCGTGGTAAGTTGCCGGTGTTAGCCGGTGGAACTATGTTTTACTTTAACACACTAGAACGAGGTCTAACTGAGCTGCCGCAGGCAGACCAAGCGCTGCGTGACAAAATTACCGATCAAGCAAGCCGTTCGGGTTGGCCCGTGTTGCATCAGCGATTGGCGGTACTAGACCCTCAAAGTGCTGATCGAATAGATCCGATGGACGCACAGCGAATACAACGAGCGCTTGAAATTGTATTGGCGGGAGGTAAGCCGGTAGCGGCCCACAATGATAATCGAAAATTGCCACCGCCAAATCCACTGTTAAAGATAGCATCAGCGTTCTCGGATCGAGCTGTTCTGCATCAGCGAATCGCGCGTCGTTTTGACATTATGCTTGACGCAGGCTTAGAGGTAGAAGTTCGCGATTTGCTAGCGAGTGGCGTGGATGCCAATTCAGCCTCTATGCGGATGATAGGCTACCGACAGATGCTAAAGTATCTCGATGGAGAGATAGATTTAGCACGTATGAGAGAGAAGGGGATTATCGCTACTCGCCAGCTCGCCAAGCGCCAATTAACATGGCTTAGAAATCAGAGTAACCTACTTTGGTGGGTTGATCACGGGCTAGAAGATAAGGAATTTCAAGAGCTTGTGTCACTTGTTAAGCAATATGTTTGATAAATGAGCGTTAATTAACCGTTTTCATTTTATAAAGTAGCCTATAATCCAAATATATGCTCTTGGGGGCAATTTCGGAGATTCAGGTGATTCTGCAGTGTTGATTTAGAGGTATTTAGATAAAGTTAACGCATAGATGCTTAAGCATTGAAATTTTAGCTTGGTGAGTCGATAAATAGTCATAGAATTTTCACGTGCTAGGGGTACTATATAGGCATAAGTTAATCAAATATGTGCAAAGATGTGCATTGATTTGGCGACAATGATAATTTGGTCTGAGAAATAGACCTAATTTGAATAAGCACGAGATATCTGTTGTTCTACATAGGCCTTAAATAAGGCTTGGCTATCCCTCAAGAACGTTAACGATATCTATTCACCCGCATATTAAAAATAAAAAGAGAATAAGAAAAATGGCACAGAATAAAGGAACGGCGCTTCAAGACCCATTCTTAAACGCCTTACGGAAGGATCGAATTCCAGTTTCAATTTATTTGGTCAACGGTATCAAGCTGCAAGGTCAGGTTGAGTCTTTTGATCAATTCGTTATTGTATTACGTAATACTGTGAACCAGATGATATACAAACATGCGGTTTCTACTGTTGTGCCCTCGAAGGCGGTCAAAATTGATTTTGACGACGGTAACGAGTAGCAAACTTGGTTGGTAGGCCCGAAGGCGGGTGAATTCGCGTAAGGTCTGCCCTAAACGATCTGTTGCACGGTTGCTAACGAGTATGGTGATTTGGTTGCAGCCTGATCTTTACTCATTGTCTGCCTGAATTATTCTATTCAACTTTGATTCCCAACTGTGATTCCCAACTGTGATTCCCAATCGCCACTATGTCTTTCAGCGTCGCGCCACAAGCGAGTACTAAAATTTTATTGTGTTTGAACTAGCCGAAGCCAAAGCCCAGCCAAATGCGTTGATCGTATATCAGCGTAGCTCATCTCAAGAAGATCAAGAAATTCTCGAGGAAATAAAGCTACTTGCCGCTTCAGCGGGGGCCGTTGTAATTGATACTTTAACCGCCTTCAGGCGCTCCCCTGACGCATCTACCTATATAGGCAAAGGAAAAGTCGAAGAGGTTAAAGAGAGGGTCGAGTCCGACGAAATAGGTTTGGTGATTCTTAATCACTCGATCAGCCCGATTCAAGAACGAAATTTGGAGCGGGCCTTAGAAGTTCGAGTGCTTGACAGAACAGGGTTAATATTAGACATCTTTGCTCAGCGAGCTACTAGCCATGAAGGTAAGCTCCAGGTGGAGCTGGCGCAGTTGCAACATTTATCGACGCGCTTAGTACGTGGTTGGACTCACTTAGAGCGGCAAAAAGGCGGTATTGGTTTACGTGGTCCGGGTGAAACTCAGTTGGAGACAGACCGGCGACTTATTGGGCATCGCATTAAGGTGCTTAATAAGCGCTTAGATGTTGTCTCGGCACAGCGCCAACTGCGAAGAAAGTCTCGCGCTAAAGTGCCGGTGCCGATGGTGTCGCTGGTTGGTTATACCAATGCCGGCAAATCGAGTCTATTCAACAATATTACCAACGCTGACGTTTATGCCGAAGATCAGCTCTTCGCAACGCTTGACACGACAATGCGACGCGTTGAGTTAGAGCAGTTTGGCGCGACTATTTTGTCCGATACGGTCGGTTTCATACGCGATCTGCCGCACTCTTTAGTTGAGGCCTTTCATTCAACACTCGAAGAAGTCAGTAATGCCAATTTGCTGTTGCACGTTGTCGACGTCGTTAGTCACTATCGAGAAGATTGTATTAGTGAGGTAAATAAGGTTTTAAACGAGATCGGGGCCGCTGATATACCGACTATTATGATTTTCAATAAAATCGATTTAAACGGCTCGCCCGCTAAAGTAAAGCGCAACGATAAAGGTTTGGTAAACGAAATCTGGTTATCCGCTCATACTGGTGAAGGGATTGCCATGTTGCTGAACGCCATTACCGAGCATTTATCGCTATTGCACATGCGTTGCCAACTAAGT
>JAESTB010000538.1 GCA_016763815.1 Arenicella sp. | reverse complement strand
TGATGGATGGCCGTATTGGCAAAATTCGTATGGCGCTAGAAGCAAACAAGCTCCGCAACACACAAATTTTGGCTTACTCGGCTAAATACGCATCGGCCTTCTACGGGCCATTTCGTGATGCCGTCGGTTCGGCCGGTAATTTAGGCGGCGGCCATAAACACACCTATCAAATGGACCCGGCAAATTCAGACGAAGCCTTACATGAAGTACGTATGGATATCGACGAGGGTGCCGACTATGTGATGGTAAAGCCCGGAATGCCTTATCTTGACATCGTTCGACGAATTAAAGACGAATTCAACATGCCAACCTTCGTTTACCAAGTAAGCGGCGAGTATGCGATGCTTAAAGCGGCATCACAAAATGGTTGGCTGGATGAAAAAGCCGTGGTGCTCGAAGCCATGATGAGTTTTAAACGCGCAGGAGCAAACGCAATCTTAACGTACTACGCCGAAGACGTTGCCAATTGGCTGGCAGGAGAATAAATGAGTTTACGATTTTTACACACCATGGTTCGGGTTAGCGATTTAGACAGCGCACTCGACTTTTTCTGTGACAAGCTTGGATTAGTTCAAACCAAACGCTATGACAGCGACGAAGGTCGCTTCTCACTAATATATTTAGCCGCGCCTCATGACGTAAACAGCGCTAAAGAACAACGTTCGCCCGAATTAGAGCTAACCTACAATTGGGACCAACACGAGTATACCGGTGGTCGTAATTTTGGCCATTTAGCCTATGAAGTTGATGATATTTATCAAGCATGCCAACGGCTTATGGACAAAGGCGTTAGTATAAATCGACCACCTGCTGACGGTCACATGGCGTTTATTATTTCACCCGATGGCATTTCAATTGAGCTTTTGCAAAAAGGCGATAGGCTCTCGCCTAAGGAACCCTGGGCGTCGATGCCGAAAACGGGTCATTGGTAATTTCAGCAGTTGCTAAGCAATGGTCAGAGAAATGTCATGACAGGCTTGCTATCATAGATGAAACAATAAAGGTGAAAAATGAAAACTAAAAAAGACATCGTGGAAAATTGGCTGCCGCGCTATACAGGTATGGAGTTAGACGGCTTCGGTAAATACATTTTACTCACCAATTTCTCTAACTATCTAAATATTTTTGCTGAAAAGGGTGGCGTTGAGGTAGTCGGGCTTGACCGGTCGATGCCGTGCGCCACAGCAAATGGCATTACCATGATCAATTTTGGTATGGGCTCGCCGAACACCGCGACTATTTGCGACCTACTGAGCGCTATTCATCCTGAAGCGGTTCTATTTTTAGGTAAGTGCGGTGGTCTAAAGAAAAAGAACTCTGTCGGCGATTTGATTTTGCCTATCGCGGCTATTCGAGGCGAAGGTACGAGTAACGACTATATGCCTCCAGAAGTGCCCGCATTGCCAGCGTTTGAACTGCAAAAAGCAATCAGTACGACAATTCGTGACTATGGCAAAGACTATTGGACAGGGACCGTTTACACCACTAATCGCCGTGTTTGGGAGCACCATGAAAAGTTTAAACGTTACCTAAAACGCACCCGAGCAATGGCGATTGATATGGAAACAGCGACACTATTTTCAGCCGCCTTCAAGAATAATTTTTCAGCCGGCGCACTGCTACTCGTTAGCGATGTACCGATGACACCCGATGGCGTTAAAACTGATGCCAGTGATGCAATAGCGACAGTTAACTATGCCGACATGCATGTTGATTTAGGCATCGCCAGCCTAAAGCAGCTGATTAACAAGTCACTGACTGTAAAGCACTTGCAGTTCTAGCGCTTAATAATGGCGCAAAACATAGAAATCAAAGCGAGAGCAACTAACGTTGCTTCGCAGCTAAAACTTGGTGAGCAGATCAGTGATAAAACGTTAGTAACCTTAGTGCAAAGCGATACCTTTTTTAATGTTGTTGATGGACGACTGAAGCTTCGAGAATTTTCGGATGCCTTTTCGGATGCCAAAGCCCAATTAATTTTTTATCGGCGCGTCGATACAAGCGGACCAAAGCTGTCTGAATATCACATCACCGAGACCGATGATGCTGCGGGCCTAAAAAGTGTTTTGCAAAAAGCCTATGGCATTCGCCAAGTAGTAAACAAAGTCCGATCACTTTATATGGTAGGTCGTACTCGGCTGCATTTTGATGCAGTAGAGAATTTAGGTGACTTTATCGAATTAGAAGTAGTGCTCGATGAACACGATTCAGTGCAAGGCGGAGAGGCTGAAGCCGAGGCGCTAATGCGAAAACTGAATATTCAAGCAAGTGACTTAATCGACGTGGCCTATGTAGACTTACTAGAAGCCTAAGCTAACAATTAAGATGGGCCATGTTGCTGCTGCCAACGCCGAACATCGCTAATCTTTCACCACTTAATACCACGCAAAGTGCATCGTCGAGCGCATTCAAAAAGAAATTCCAAACACTTTTTATCTCGTCCCTGAGCTATGCTAAGGCCTCAAACAAACAATACAATCTTAAAAATGATCGAAAGTATTAATCAATGGTTAAGCAGTATCTCCGGCATCGAGGGCTATGAAGCTCTCAGTACTAACGTCATGGCAATGGTCGCTATTAGTCTAATCGCGACTATTTCATTTTTCATCGTTAAATACGGGCTTATTCGCACCATCAACTTGCTCATTACTAAGAGCAAATCAGACCTCGACGACATATTAATTAAGCATAGAGTTTTTAACCGTGTCGCACATTTAGTGCCCGCTTACCTGATTTATACTTTTACGCCCAAAGCTCTTACGGTTTACCCTTGGCTAAGCAACATCGTGGTAAATACAGCGGCAATAGCGATGGTAATCACAGTCGCTTTGATTATTGACGCTCTGATCAACTCACTGCTAGAAATCTATCACTCATTTTCAATTTCTCGACGAATACCGATCAAGAGTTTCGCTCAAGTAGCCAAATTGATCACTTATTTTGTAACACTAATTGTGATCGTCAGCCTCGTTATCGGCCAATCGCCACTGAACTTATTTGCCGGTTTAGGTGCCATGACAGCCGTGTTAATGCTGATCTTTAAAGACCCAATACTTGGTTTTGTCGCTGGCTTACAGCTTAGCTCGAACCGAATGGTGGCGATTGGAGATTGGGTTGATATTCCTCAACACGATGCTAGCGGCGATGTAATGGAAATAGCGCTGACCACCGTTAAAGTACGTAACTTCGATAACACTATTACCACCGTTCCAACGCAGGGCCTGATCAACGACTCGTTTAAAAATTGGCGCGGCATGCAGGAATCACCGGGGCGTCGTATTAAGCGTCCAATTTTTATCGATGTAAACTCTATTAGATTTTGTGATGACAATGCGCTTGCACGCTACAGCAAAATTAATTACATCAAAGGGTATCTGCAAAGCAAAAAAGATGAATTACAAGCTCACAATCAGAAAGCAGGCAACGACGGCGAATCGCGAGTTAACGGCCGACGATTAACCAATATAGGCACCTTCAGAGCCTATGTTCTGGCGTATTTACAGCACCACCCAAGCATCAATCAAGATTTGACTATTATGGCTCGCCAGTTAGCCCCCACTGAACATGGCTTACCGATCGAAATTTATGCCTTTAGTGCTGATAAGAACTGGGTCAACTTTGAGGCTATCCAAGCGGATATTTTTGATCACCTATTCGCAGTAATAAGCGATTTTGATCTACGGGTGTTTCAAAAACCAAGTGGTGTCGATCTGCAAAATTTGGTTGCCAACTAATAACCCTGAGCAATACAATTTTTAAGCCGTCAGAACAGCTGATTAGACGCTGCTACGGTAGGCTTCACAATATTAAGTTCCACAATTAAGTTCAACCCAATCGCTTAGTTGCGCATGATCGGGTATCGCAATCTTTGCATACCCGATCTCGATCAAACCAAGGCGACTAAGCTCTTTCAATGCTTTACCTAGCGATACTCTAGTAACGCCAAGAGTGTAAGCAAGCTCGTCTTGACGACCGCGTAAAACATTAGAACCACCCAAGGTGTACAACATTGATAAAAGCACCTTAGCTGTACGCTCAAGAATCGGCAGTCGACGAATTGCATCAAGCATCTCCAACAGAATATGTGTTCGCATCAGTGTGGTTTTTAGTAACGCCTTAGAAATACTCGACTCACGCTGGTACAAAATATCAAACTTGTATTGCGATAGTTGATAAATATGAGACTCACCAATCGACGATATGTCATGTGTTCGCGGTAATTCAGTGAACAAGGTAAACTCGCCGAAGCATTCGCCAGGCCCAAGGGCCGCGACCATGACGAAAGTGCCGTCGATTCCGTTTACTCCCACATGTGCAGCACCTTTATGCACAATCGACAGGCCCGGTTTCAAGCTGCCGCGAGTATGAATTAGCTGACCATTGGAATACTTCATTAAGACCGATGCGGCAATTATCTGATCGGCCACCGCCGGGGGCAGTAGATCAAGAAACGCGGGAGTGGTTATTTTAAGAAGATTTAACAAAGTAACTAAAATGTAAAATATTTATCATTTTAGTTCAATAGGCACTGCTAAGATTTATTCACTATTAGAAAACCCATTAATAAAAACCATAGGGCTCGAAAATGAAACCTGAAATTCTCGCTGTGTTATTGATCTTTATTGGCTTTATCGTTTTAGAAATTATTTTCACCCAGTTTTTTGCCAAGCCCCAACAGACTAAAGACGACGCTGTGGTTGAGGTTATCGGAACGCTAATGCTGACCGTGGTAACGCAGCCATTAGTTATTCTGGGAGGCTTTACCATAGCGTCACTTATCGCGCCCGACGCTCAGGACATGCTCAAGAGCTGGCACTTTTTAAGTGTGTTTACCTTATTCCTGGTATTCGATGATCTTTCACAATATTGGTGGCATAGAATTTCACACATGGTGCCTTGGCTCTATAAACTGCATCGCCCTCATCACAATGCTAACTATTTGTCGATTCGAGTAGTCTACCGTAACAATATATTTTACTACTTCTTAATGCCGGGTCTGTGGTTTTCAGGTGCGTTAATATATCTTGGTGGGGCATGGGCTTATGCATCTTACATCGTCATAAAAATGGCGGTGATATTTGGAGCACATAGCGATGTTCGTTGGGACGCACCGCTGTATAAAATAAAATGGCTGTCTCCTATCATGTGGGTTGTTGAACGCACGATTTCAACACCGTCAACGCATAGCGCACATCATGGCAAACACGCCAGTGACGGCGTAACCAACTACAAAGGCAACTTTGGCAACCTACTGTTTTTCTGGGATGTGCTATTCGGCACGGCTAAAATCAAGCGTCGCTACCCAGCAGAGATCGGGGTTGAGAACTTACCAGAGACCACCGCCGCCGAGCAACTAATTTGGCCGTTGGTAAACGTGACACCGATGCCAAAGGCGACGCCAGATTTGGGCGCTAAACCCTAGGGTTAATCTTTGTCTGCGTGCAGAGACTAAGCCGCAATTAGCGCCAAATATTAGAGCGACGCCACGACTACTTATCTATATCCGATTTGTAGTACTGGCCGAAGCGATTATTTATAAAGTCGTCGTATAAAACATCTTCTTGCTTAATAAATCCTTGTTGCGGTAACTTACCTTCGGCCATTAAGTCTAATACTGTGCAAATACCGGATGCCGTAGTCACTTGAATCGCGCTCCAAAGTTTGCCGTTAATGGTTTCGTTATAGACCTTATTGGCGTAAGTCTCTTGAATCAACTGGCCGTCTTTCATGCCGCTGACACTGATAAAGACCAACACAACATCTTGATAGGTTAACGGCAGCGACTTTTCGAAAATTTCTTTCAGCAGTGGGCGGTTATCCATCAAGCGTAGGTCTTGCAACAGCACCTTCATGATATCTCGATGCCCTGGGTAACGAACCGTTCGGTAATTTAGGTTTCTAACTCGACCGTCTAAGGTATCGCAAAGTGTACCCAACCCGCCGGAGGTGTTAAATGCTTCATACGACACACCGTCTAGAGAAAAGCTTTCGAGCTCTTCCAGCGGTGGCACTTGCATCAGCTTACCTTCAACAATCGCCTCGCATGGATTGCAATACTCATTAATCAAACCATCTGTTGACCACGTTAAGTTATATTTTAAACCATTCGACGGATACTTTGGCAGAGCCCCAACTCGCATGTGAACATTGTGTAGCTCGTCAAACTGCTTGGCTAAATTGTAGGCCGCTATGGTAATGAAACCGGGCGCCAAACCGCATTGAGGCATCAAGGCACCTTTTGAATCTTTAGCCAATTCTTTAACCAAATTAGTACAAGCCACGTCTTCGGTAAGATCAAAATAATGTACCCCAGCGGCCGCTGAGGCTTGAGCCACATACTTGGTTATGTCGAAAGGGCAGGCACTCAAGGCGGCAAATTTTCCTAGCAAAGCATGATCAAGCGCGGACCTATCAGTTACGTCTAAACGTAAGGTGGTGAGGTTTTTATGCTTACCTAGACGCGCTAAGTTTTCCTCACTCAGATCGGCCACAGTTACATGATAATCGCCGCATGAGGTGAGTAACTCGGTAATAATTGCGCCAATCTTACCCGAGCCCAATAATAGTACATTCTTCATAATTACCCCTTTAATGACCTTGTCATCAAATTCTTAGTTAGACGGCCAAAATGCCGCTATTTATATTGCTCAAGCTTATTGGGCTTATCCGACGTTTTGTAGTGACAAAATGCGCATTTTGAACAACAATAAATTGCATATCGTCAGCTTTATATTCAATATGACGTAATATACTCAGTATCCTAGTAAACCTACAAACCACTCTTCAAAACTTACATAATGCCGCACACCACACGCCAAGCAAAAATCACTTTCGCACTACTTGTTTGCGGCACCGTATTGGGCCTCGGGGGAATAGACTTAGTGCTTCCCGCTATTCCGAGCCTACCTGATGCCATAACCGGGAGCCTCGAAAGGGCACAGCTAGTACTGGCAAGTTTTGCGGCTGGCACGGCAATTGGGTTACTTGTTTTTGGTGAGCTTGGAGCCCGTTTCAATCAACGCTGGCTATTGATTGGAAGCTTGCTGTTATATGCCGCGCTGTCGTATCTAGCCGGTCAGGCCGAGTCAATAAATGAACTGGTAACAATACGTTGGTTTCAAGGCATGGCATCGTCTGCGCCAGCGGTTTTCGCACCCGGCATGATTCGTTCGATGTTTGACCAGCGTGGCGCCATCAAGGCCATCGGCTTAATGGGCAGCATTGAATCACTTACGCCTGCCTTGGCACCGGTAGTCGGAGCGTGGTTGCTGACTTTTACTGACTGGCGAGCTTCATTTTTTATTACCTCCGTATTAGCTCTGGCTCTGACCATCGCGATCGCCTTTTTTGGCGGCAGGCTACTAAGTAGCCAATCACAAATAAAGCGACAGCAGAAACGCCAAGCTAGCTATTTTTCTTTATTTACTAATCGCGAGTTTATGCGCCAGGGCTTAAGCCATGCTTGCACCCTTGGCGGTTTATTAATATTCGTATTTGGCGTACCTACGGTAATCATTACCAGCATGGGCAGTGATCTCTCAACTTTTGTAATTATGCAATTGATCGGCATTAGTCTGTTTATTATCAGCGCCAACCTAAGTGATCGCCTAGTGATGCGTTTCGGCAGCGACCTAATGATCAATACCGGGTCAATTCTGACCGCATTTGGCTGTTTAGCTATATATTTGTTTTCATTATTCGGCGACAGCGACCCTAGATGGCTTTGGCTGCTCTTTGCACCGGTGAATTTAGGCCTTGGCTTACGTGGGCCTCCGGGATTTTATCGCGCCGTGGTGGCCGCCGGCGACAATGATTCACGCGGAGCCGCGCTACTGATACTGTTTATTCTTGGTATTGCGGCGGCCGGTACAGCCGCCGTGGCACCCTTTATATCTCAAGGCCTTGCGCCACTAAGCGCTGCCGCCGCTGCGGTAACGCTGTGCTCGGTGGTTATTCTCGCAGCGCTAAGGGCATCAACCGTCTCGACGGTCAGCTAACATGGAAATCAAAACATGATAATCGATGGTAAAGACAAGGAATTAATCGCCTTACTAAGTACTAATTCACGTGAAAGCACGGCCAATTTAGCGCGTATGCTCGGCATGTCTCGCACCACCGTTACAAGCCGTATTGAGCGCTTAGAAAAACGTGGCCTAATCACTGGCTACACGGTTCAATTTAGCCAAGACTACGAACGCGGTCGAATTCAAGCACAGGTAATGATCAGTTCAAACCCAAAGTCATCAGCCCACATCGTACGAACCTTAAAAAAGATACCCGCCATAAAAGCCCTGCATGCGGTCAATGGCAGTTATGAAATGTTAGCGCTGATCAGCGCCGAATCAACCCAACATCTCGACCAAGTGCTTGATTTGGTCGGCAATATAGACGGCATTAGTAAAACCACCTCGTCAATTATTCTTTCGACCAAATTTTCTCGATAAGCGATCTAATACTGCATAAAAGTCAGACGGCATAAGGTAAAATCTTTAGCATGAAATTTATTCAAAAACTTGAACAATGCTGGTCTTCTAGCAACACACTTTTATGCGTTGGCTTAGACCCAAACTGGCACAAGATACCGTCGCACATAAAGAGTTTGCCTGAGCCGATTTTTGAATTTTGTAAGGCTATTGTTGATGCTACACACGACCTAGTGTGTGCCTATAAACCACAAATAGCGTACTTTTCCGGCTTACAAGCGGAAGACCAATTAGAGAAAACGCGAAACTATATTCGTGCGACTTACCCGCATATTCCAATTATTTTGGATTCAAAACGTGGCGATATTGGCAGCACCGCAGAGATGTATGCCGTAGAAGCATTTGACCGATACAATGCCGACGCGGTAACAGTAAACCCTTACATGGGTAAAGATTCAGCACAGCCTTTTTTAGATCGCGCTGATCGAGGTACCATTCTACTCTGTCGCACGTCCAACCCAGGCGCCGCCGACATTCAAGATTTACTGGTTGACGGCCAGCCTCTGTATGAAAAAGTAGCCAGTATGATAAGCCAACAGTGGAATGCTAATAACAACTGCTGCATTGTTGTCGGCGCTACCTGGCCAGAGCAAATGGCTCGCTTAAGAGAAATCACGGGCGACATGCCATTCTTGGTGCCGGGGGTCGGCGCTCAAGGCGGCGATGTTGAAGCCTTGGTAATAGCCGGCCAAACAGCCAATGGCAGAGGGCTTATGATTAATAGCTCACGCGCGGTTATTTACGCTGGCAACGACGAAAATTTTGCCATCGCAGCGCGTCGAGTAGCGATTGAAACGCGTGATTTAATAAACCAATATAGAAATAGCTAAGCCATGAAGACCCTCTCCGAATCGGTCATCGCAACATTAGCTGGAGAAGCCGCCTATAGGCGAGGGCTTGAATACTATAATGACGGTCGGGTAGAGCAACTCAGCATAAATGACACACAGATTAGCGCCAACGTAGAAGGCCAGCAACGATACCAAGTATCATTAAACCACACCGCCAAAATGTTTGACGGCAGCTGCGACTGCCCAGCGTCAGACAACTTCGATTTCTGTAAGCATTGCGTTGCGGTGAGTCTAGCGTATTACTACCAGACCCAAACTAATCTAGAAATGGCCGACGCTGGCAAAGCTGATACGCTGCCGCTCTATTTAAACACCTTCACTAAGCCCCAGTTGATTGAAGAGCTTAATACGCTGATCCAGCGTAATCAAAGCCTCTGCGATCATTGGTTACTACGTGCCGAAATTGCCAGCGGCAATCTATCAAGCAAGGATCTACGCAAACGCATTACCCAGGCTATACCCTTCAAGCCTTCTGGTCTCTGGCGACCACAGGAAGTTGCTAACTATTTTTCTGAAGCACAACTGGCGCTGAAAGTCTTAGAGCCAGCGGTACTCGCGCTGGATGCTCGTAAAGCGATCAAGCTGATCATCTATTCGATTGAGCGTGTCGAGAAGGCGCTCGACACCATTGAAGATCGCGCCGCCTACCAGAGCGATTTACAAAACCAGCTCAAGGACTGGTTTCACCAAATCCTTGCTGCGCCTGAATGGCAAGGCAATGAACGCGTAGCCTTACTGAGCAAGCTAATATTAGATGAGAAGTTTAGCTACCAAATTCTTAATTTGCCGAACGGCGTTCTGACACTAATCAGCAATAAGGAAAGCGAAGATTTGATGGAGGCGGTAAGCAAAGAGTGGACCAAGATGCCACCACCAAACAAAGGGCTCGCCAGCCAACAAAGCCTCTATACCAAGCTTGAAAACATACTACTCGAAGACGCTCAGCTGCTAAACAACAAGACGCGCGAGCTAGAAATTTTAGCCAAAGGCGCAGTAGACACCGACCGATGCCTAAAACTGGTAGCCAAATGCATCGACTACCAACGCCTAGACGAAGCCACTAAATGGCTGGACTACGCCAGCTTAGTTGAAACGCTACGTAGCCACCAAGTAGTCGCGATTGAAACCTACCAAATTGAACTCTGGCTAGCCCAAGGAGAATTCGATAAAGCGCTTGCCGCTCAATGG
>JAESTB010000537.1 GCA_016763815.1 Arenicella sp. | reverse complement strand
GAATATTTGAGTGTCGAGCATATCGATCAGGGCGGCGATTTTCTCGGCTTGATTTCTGGCCGTAGTGTGGTTGTCGCGAATCGTAAAGTAGTGCCTGAAGGTGATCTAAATATTCAAGCGGCGATCTATGCAAAAAGCCGTTTTCAGGTAAAACAAATAGGCGGTAAACAGGCTGGCACCCTCAATATTTATGGCAGTCTGAGCGTTGGCACTATCACCGCAACCGAGCCGCGCTACGCGACCAATATTGTATTTGATACACGTTTAGAAAATATACGGCCGCCTGGGTTTCCGCTAACAGACCGTTATGAGTTGGTGGCTAAGAAACGTCATTGGCTGCTTGCAGACGACCCATTTTATGAGCCAATTGTGGATACGGACGAAGAAGAGCTAGGCACTGTCGAAGCGAAGTTTACTATTGAAAACGAATTAATCAATGAGTAAATATTTGATGAGTGTTCACTCGAATAAAGTGACGGATAAAGCCGGCTCGATGAATTCAGGTATTCTAGCCTTGTGGAAAGCTCAGCTTGTAGAATTATAAGCAACAGCGCATCATTAGCTATTGATGACTAATTTATTAATATGAGAGCGTTCATGATTCGATTTTTTTCATCACCCTAGCCACAGTGCTTACTGTCGGCGCAGCCAGTGCAGATAGCCATATAATAACTGTCGGGGGTATACTTCCTATACCCACACTTTATACCTAGCTGCTTTTTCACAATAGGGGCTATTGCAACAATATTGGAGTGTACATGTTAGCTATTTTGAAGAACTTACCCGGTCTGCTTGTCTTTGTTATCGGGTTTATTACACTACTGCTTAGTGAATACTACTATGGTTCTATACTATGCCTTTTAGGTCTGTGTCTAATGCCATTAGCCGTTACAGTCGTGATCAATTCATTTGGTCTAAGGCTTGAGCCTAGATACACGTTTTTCAGTATTGCTCTGCTTCTGATTTTACTTTGCTATTCATTGGTAAACCACGGCAACGATGCAATACGCCTAAACGAAGATCGATCTGAACTTGCCATCAATAGACTCAGCCAGCATGAGATCAAGCACCTTCAACTTAACAGCATCGATCAATATTTCATCGAAGCCGGGAAAGGACCCGAAACCATCTTTTTGTTACATGGCTTCCCTGATATGGCTAGCACTTGGGATGAAACCATTACCGAGTTATCGAAAACCCATCGGGTAATCGCGCCGTTTCTTCGTGGTTATTATCCTAGTGGCATGGACGATGATTACTCAGTAAAAACGATTGCCGGTGACATCACAGAACTAGCCAAGGTACTGAAGGTTGAACGCTACGCGATACTTGGTCAAGATTGGGGCGCATCTATTGCCTTTGCTACGGCAAACCTTGCGCCAGAAAATGTCACCAAGGTTATTGCTTTGGCCATCCCGCACCCAAGCACCATTATTCCAACTCCGAGTTTGTTGTTTGCAGGCAGACATTTTTTTGTATTTAGTCAAAAGGATTGGGCAATTCGCTATACCCAATCAGGTAATTACTCCTATATTGATACGCTTTACCAAAGATGGTCGCCAGATTTCGAAGACTTTCAAGAATCGAGTGATGCGATTAAAACAACGTTTAAATATCCGGGCCGATTAGAGGCTAGCCTTGGCTACTATCTCGCGCTGTTTGAGGACCAAGCTAATGCAGATAAAAAAATCTTCTACGCCAGTTTGCCGAAGGTGCCAGTTCTATATTTAGGTGGTGAAAACGATCAAGGTGTCACAGAAGAAATCACTGATGCTATGGAACAGACCATGCCAATGGGTTCAAAGGTCGTCGTTTTCAAAAAGGCAGGGCATTTTTTACACCGTGAAGTTTTTTCAGATTTTATCGATGAGCTTAAAGCTTTTTTATAGCTGTACTAGGTTGATGGAATCGCACACTTTGATAAGAGATACTTTAATCACTTATCAAGGTTCAAATGACATCATCAAAACGAAAGCACAAAACATATACTCAGCAGTTTAAAGAGGAAACCGTAGCACTCGTCACTGAGCAAGGCTATACGGTGATCGAAGCCGCTGAGGCGTTCGGCCAAACCAAATCTATAACTGGACACAAGGTGTTGTTGACGAAGCCTGCGGTGCTCGTTTAACGGGCGAAGATAGAGAAGAATTGCTTAGACTTCGTAAAGAAGTCAAAAAACTTCGGGTTGAGAAGGAGATATCAAAAAAGCGCCTACTGTGCGAAGGAAATGAAGTGAGATTCAAGGCCACCACACAGTGGGCGTTAAATTACTCAATTGTCGATTTATGCTCCGCATTACGGGTCAGTCCAGGAGCGTATTATCATTGGCGGCGTAAGCCGGCCAACATTATTAGCGAAGGTGAGTTATTGCTTTATCGTGAAGCTAAACGATTATTCAGTCAGACGCGCAGCGGCATTGCTTATGTGAAGCTATGCCGTGCGTTGAATAAACCGGGCTTTGCCATTGGTGAAACCAGGGCGAGAACGATCATGCGTAAGCTCAATCTGAAATGCACTCAGCGTCAATCTTATAAACCGACTACGAACAGCAATCGAATAATCACCTAGCGTCTTAGATCAATGCTTTAATCCTGAGGGAATATATGGAGTGTGGATATTACGTATCTGCCTACTCGTCAGGGCTGGGTTTATCTAGCTATCGTGATGGGTTTACACTCACGTAAGATCATCGATTGGTCGATGGCTGAGCGCATGACAACGTCTCTGATAATGCGTGCTTTGCAGCACGCTTACGCATTGCGTAAGCCGCCACGGGGGTTACTTCATCACAGCGATAGGGGGTCGCAATATACAAGCTGTGCTTACCGTAAATAATTAGATGGCTACGGCATACAAAGCCCCCATCAGCGGCAGAGGTAATTGTTATGACAATGCGGTTGTAGAGCGCTTCTTTGGCAGCTTGAAGTCCGAATGGCTAGCCAATGTTATCCATCTAACTCGTGATGGCATTATCAATGACGTTAACAAATACATCCGCTACTATAATGGGACAAGGATCCATGCAACATTAGACTACCAAACTCCAAGCGAGTACGAAAACTCTCAAATTAAAGTGTGCAACTAAACCAAGCTAGTGCACTTGTGGAAAGCCCCGCTTGTAGAATTATAGGCAACAGCGCATCATTAGCTATTGATGACTAATTTATTAATATGAGAGCGTACATGATTCGATTTCTTTTCATCACCCTAGCCACAGTGCTTACTGTCGGCACGGCCAGTGCAGATGTCCATGCTATTGATAGCCTTGAGAATATTTTGAATGATCATTGGGCGGCGGCTAATAAAGAGCAGTTATTTTTTCGTAAAGACCCCGATACCTTCCGCATGAATGGCAAGTTACCAGACATGTCAGAGCAAGGCCGAACTCGCCGGGCCAAATTTAATCAAACGTTGCTGCAAAGAATTGAAGCCATCGATAGTAAATCATT
>JAESTB010000536.1 GCA_016763815.1 Arenicella sp. | reverse complement strand
TGCTGAGCGAAGCCGAAGTATCTTTATCGTGAGATGCTTCGGCTTCGCTCAGCATGACATTGTTTGTGAGCTTGGGACCAATCTAATGACCGGTTTAAACCCTATCGCCGCAATAAACAACACTAAAAAAATAGCCAAAGGAGACATCAATGAAGTTTAATAATTTACTAGTCGCAAGCTTAGTCATAGCCGCCGGCGCGGCTGGATACTACTACAGCGAATCCACAAACTCGTCAGCGGTTACTGCGCCTACCAGCAACGCCCCGAGTAAAGAGCTTAATAAGCCTGCTAATACAAGCCCGAACGGCAGCGCAAAGCCAGTTGTCGGCCCCGCTGGTGAGGCCAATAATGTCGAAGTTACGGTTAACGCCGGAGAATCAATACAAGCCGCTGTTACAGCAGCCAAGCCCGGCACCACGATCAGAATCATGCCCGGCACTTACACCGAAACCGTCTATATTGACAAAGACAACATTCGTTTAATCGGCGTCATCGAACAAGGCAAACGCGCTACATTAGATGGTTTGGGCAAGCTTAACGACGCGATTCTCTACTCGGGTAATAATGTGGTGATCGAAAACCTAAGGATCACTCGCTACAAAGGCAACGGCATTATGGGCCAAGCCGGTAACAACTTTGAAATTCGAAATAACATTATCGTCAACACCGGTATTTACGGTGTTTTTCCGCAACTGGGTACTAACGGAGTAGTCGAATACAACGTGATCTCAGGCATTGAAGACGCCGCTATTTATATTGGCATGAGCGACAATGTGCACGTAGCGCACAACCACGTTTTCGATAGTGTCGCTGGAATCGAGATTGAGAACAGCCGCCATGCGATCGTTGAGAATAACAACGTGCATAACAATACCGGAGGCATACTCGCATTTGTTACCCCAGGGCTAGCAATATAAACGACCTATGATGTCATCATTCGGAACAACTTTATAAACGATAACAACCACGATAATTTTGGTGCCCCGGGTTCCATTGTTGCCGGCATCCCGCCAGGCACCGGAATATTAGTAATGGCCGCCGACCAGGTTATTATCGAGAGTAATATTATTTCTAACAATAAAACCGCGGGCATACTGATTGTCGACCACAGCAGTGCCGCCAACGTCAGTGACGATCCGGAATCAGAGCCGAATCCAGACAATGTATCGGTGTTAGATAACGTTATGCTAAACAACGGCTACCAGACGATCCCAGCCATTAAAGGGCTAATGGCCTTAGAGTTAAAATATCTCGAGCCAGATGTAGTGCATATCAGCAAGGGTTCAGGAAATTGCATCGCCAACCGTAGCCGTTACAAAACAGTCGGTGTTGGTGATTTTACTGACTGTGATTTTGACAATACAGATCAGATTATTACCTACCTGCTAGATACGCCGGTTGCGCCACGCGAAATCGCAGCTTCAGAGCGAGGCCAAATAGCCTATTTAGGCGTTTGCTCGGGTTGCCATTCGTACAACGGTCGGTTGATCGGCCCCTCTATTCAAACCATTCAAGCGCTTTACTTTGACAACCCTGAAGGCCTAGCAGCGTACATTGCCCAACCGATTAAGAAGCGTGATGATTACCCTGAAATGCCATCACAGGCGTATCTGGGCGAAGAGACACTGCAAGCGGTGGCCGAATACGTGTTGAGCCGCGAGAAGTAGCGCCGCCATCCGATACAGATCCAACACCCAATGCTGCTAACATAGAGGCCGTGTCCGCAATGCGGCCTTTAACTATTTTGCCTCCAGCTCAATTAAACAACAACGCATTAGATGACTATGATCAACGCCTACGCTGCTTTCGAACCAAAAGGAAAACTCCAACCATATCAGTATGACCCAGGCGAGCTTGGTGCTGATGATGTTGAAATAGAGGTTAAGTTCTGCGGGGTCTGCCATAGCGATGTGAGCATGATTGACTCAGAGTGGATGCCAACCAAATACCCGATTGTAGCCGGCCACGAAGTTATCGGAGTTATCGCTAAAATCGGGCGTAACGTCAAAGGTTTTGAACTAGGTGACAATGTCGGCCTTGGCTGGCATTCAGCCTACTGTGAGAACTGCTCGTATTGCGACAGTGGCGATCATAATTTATGCAGTAGATCTAGGCCCACAATTATTGGCCGCCATGGCGGCTTCGCAGATAAAGTTAGAGCCTCCTCAATCAGCGTTGTTAAGGTACCAGACGGCATGGACTTAGCATCAGCTGGGCCGCTATTCTGTGGTGGCATCACGGTCTACAATCCATTGGTCCAATTCGGCGTAAAACCAACTGACAAGGTTGCCGTTATTGGTATCGGCGGTTTGGGTCACATGGCGCTGCAATTTCTTAACGCATGGGGCTGCGAAGTTACAGCATTCACGTCAACCGCCGCAAAGCGTGACGAAGCCATTGAGATGGGCGCACACACACTATCAGCTCCAAAGACCCTGAAGCACTTAGGGCTGCCGCCAACAGCTTTGACATGATTATCTCTACTGTCAATGTAACGCTCGATTGGGCTGGCTATTTAGGCACACTGTCGCCACGCGGTCGGCTACACTTTGTTGGCTTAACACTTGAGCCGCTGAAGATTGGAATCACGTCATTGATGGCTAAGCAGCTGAGTATTTCGTCGTCGCCTATCGGCAGCCCAAGCACCATTGTGCAAATGTTAGAGTTTGCTAATTTACACAACATCAAGCCAGTGACTCAGCAATTCTCGTTTAGCCAGATTAACCAGGCGATGGACCACCTAAGAAACGGTGATGCACGGTATCGAGTCGTTTTAGCGCACGACGATCAATTCTAATTGGTAGCCTGATACCATTCGAGATTGAAATGTCATGTTAGACCGCCAAACAGATTAGTTTGGCTAACCACTAGACAAAACTAGAAGCAGGTGAAAAGGAGACAGGCAAAAAAATCGCCGCTTAATAAGCGGCGATCAATAACAAAAAGAAGAGAGAGTTATGAAAAGAAATACTCATTTACATTCCATAGGTGAATATTAGCGCTACACGTCCATTTATCAGCCTCTATTAACCGACTATTAAGGAAAAAGCCTCGGAAACGATTATTTGTTGTCAAATCACAACAGGCCTGACGTGTTATCTACTCTAAAAAGCAACAAACCCCAGCCTATTTCCGAATGAACTCAGGCAAATGCGACTTAGTATTGGCCAAATCATGTGACACGATCACCGAAAACGACTCACTTTGATCCAAGCCGTTTAACCAACGCCGAAGTTCAGCCGTGCGTTGTGTATTCTCTGGAACAATTAGGTAGCTATAAAGTGCATGCTTGGCGATATTTTGCTCAATGCTCGCCTTATCGTTGGTAATGTCGCCCGAGAAGAGCAAAATTTTGCCCGCTATTGCCACCGCCCATAAAGTCGAGCCCGGTGTATGGCCACCCAATTCAAATGCGGCAAGACCCGGAAACTCCTTTGACCGATAAAGTGTAGCGTCTTTAGCGAGTGAAAAATCAGATCGCTTTAGACAAGAATTTTCGACCAGATCGGCACCTTCCGTGGTATTGAAATTGTGCAATTCTTGCTGGCTAGGCGATTGCAATAACAGCGCACCAGCACCTCTGGCTGTACAGAAATTCTCAAGCCCTTGGGTATGATCAATATGCAGGTGCGTGAAACCAACCCCCGCGATATCCTTAATCTCAGAGCCAAGCGCTTCGGATACTGTTGTGTAAACCATCGCGCTGCCAGCCGACGAATCCATTTTTTTGAGAAGGTCAGCGAAGTTCTCAGCCTCGCGCCGACTCATCCCGGTATCAATTAAAAACCGTTTGCCATTAGCCCACTCAATAACAATTGAAATATGTGATATCTGGCCTCTCTCTAATCGCTGACTAGAGGTAACAATATAACTAACTTTGTTAGGGCTATTCGCACCGCGTAAGGCTAGTAATTCACTATTGCCGGGCAAACGCGGTGCTACGCTGCGCACCTGTATGTGCGCTGGCAATAGAACGGCCAGCAAGGCGATAACAACCAAGATAAGCAAACTAATTAAAATTCTCACTATCCACGTCATAGCTTAAGCCTCAGTTTCTCTATCGCCATGACTCAACGCATAGCCGAATGCGCGGCCAAAAAACAACGGCATTAAAAGAGTGGCTAACATATTGACATTATAAGGGAATGATACCGAGGTAATATAAAGCGTAATGGGCGCTCTTACCCCAGGACCAATGATGTACAGCCAAGCAAACATTACTAAACCAAGAGCAATTCCCAAGCGACTGCTGTTGAGCTTAAGACTAAAATGATTAGCGGTAAAAACCACAAGTAAGCAGACCGACAAACTCACCATTGATGCTACGAGTTTAGTCATAGGCGTAAACGTCTCACCAAGTAGGTCAACATAAAGCTCAGCCAAATAACTAAATAGAATGCCAGCAGCGACACCAACCGCAGCATAAATAAGTATCGCTGCAAACGTCGTCAACCGACCGTGTTTATTTAGCACTCGCCTACTCCTGTTTTTCATCAGTCCTCAGCATAACCCCAGTGCGATAAGAAAGTATTTAAACTATTCAAGATTGATGTAAAAAAATGTTATAGCGAACTGAGGGCTCGAGCTATGACACAATATTTTTCAGCAAAACACGGGCAACGAGTTAGCTGCTTTAGTTCGTATTCGATTTAGGCTTAAGTCTCTTTATGTCAACCTGTTCTGTCGATGAGTCTTGGTAGATATTGTATAGTGCCCATACTGTTTATTTTTCAACCACTCGCCTATGTCTCGGTATCTTCTCATTGCTTTATCAATTGCTTTTTCAAGCATGGCCAATGCCGACCGAGTCGACCGCTTAGCCCAAGGCTGTTTCTCGCTGCAATCGACGGATAAATCGTATTTGACCCTCGAAGTCGACGGCAACTATCGATTCAGCCAGACACGCTTGTCTCACGCGGGTCAATTCTACTTTAAGCCAACCGAGTTTAAGCACTTTTTACTCAGCGACAAGTACCAAAATTTACTCGATGCATCACTAAACTCAGTGTCAAACGCAAGCACGGCAACCATTTGGCGCGTGACCCAAAGCGAGCAAGGCAATACTAAAAAGCTAAGAGTCAAATTCGAAAACGGCAAAGCCTCCTTCGATATAATTTTGCATCCTCAACAGCGATGTAGAGCTTACCCTGAGATTTCACTTAATGTTAGCGGTGACCGAAGTGCACTAAAAGGCTCGGTAACGTCACCAATACGAGGTTTAGTCGATGCTCATACGCATATCACCTCGTACGAATTCGTAGGCGGAAAGTTTGTTCACGGTGCGGCGTTTCATCCATTTGGTGTACCTCATGCCTTGGGCGACTGCGAACACATTCATGGTCCAAATGGCTCGCTCGACCTGATTGGTAATATCTTCTCGCACGATGACCCCGGCGCTCGCCACGCAACTCAGGGCTGGCCAAAGTTCACCTATTGGCCGAACAATAATGAGGAAAGTCATACAGACTATTATTACCGCTGGATAGAGCGAGCCTACCTAGGTGGCGTCAGAATTATGGTGTCGCACCTGGTTGAAAGCCAACTTCTTTGCGAAACACAAAAAAATGTAAACCCAGCATCTTGGGTCAATACGAATAGTTGCAACACCATGGATAGCTTACGCTTGCAAGCCAAGCTCAGCTACCAACTGCAAGATTATATAGACGCGCAGGCCGGTGGAGTTGGCAAAGGCTTTTTCCGCATCGTTACCTCACCACAACAGGCACGAGAGGTTATCGCTAGTGGCCAACTGGCAGTGATACTCGGTGCCGAAGCATCTGAAGTTCTAGATTGCGGGGTAAACGATAATTGCACCCAAGCATCGCTTGAGAAAAACCTAATGGAACTATATCAATTAGGCGTTCGATCACTTTACCCAACGCACAAGTTCGATAACCGTCTCGCCGGTTCGCGCGTTGAAGACGGCGCGATGAATGCAGGTCAATATATAAGCACCGGCCATCTGTTCAACACTCAAGAGTGCGACGATCAAACTCAAGGCACAGCAATGAGCAAAGGCTTTCCCTTTGTTGGCGAAACCCCAGTCATCGGCACAATCGTCAATGCTCTCACAGGGGCGCCAGACTACGACGCCGACATTGAACATTGCAATCAATTAGGCCTGACTGACTTAGGCGCGTATCTAGTCAATCGCATGATCGACTTAAATATGTTAATCGAGCTTGATCATACGAGTGCTAAAAGTGCCTCAGATATTATGGATATCGTTGAGTCTCGTAATCATAGCGGTGTCGTGTCATCGCACAGCTGGATGAGCAAATCAAAGGATGGTGGAATTCATAATAATACTAAACGCATGCTCCAAGTGGGCGGGTTTGTTGCGCCATACAACCGCGATGCCTACCGGCTTAAGCAAGAAATCGGCGCCTATTTAGATATTATAGAACAGACAGAGTTTCTCGCCGGTGTTGGCATTGGTACCGATATGACCGGCTTAGCAACCCAGGCGAAACCCCGAACAGATGTTGCTGAGGCACCGCTAAACTACCCCTTCACGTCAGAGTTCGGCTTAACCTTTGACGTGCAGCAATCGGGCTTGAAAGAGTTTAATTACAATCAAGTCGGTATGGCGCACTACGGGTTAGTCGCCGACCACTTACAAGAAATTCGAGAACGCTCCGGCGATCGAATCTACGAAGCTGCAATGAATTCTGCCGAAGCCTATATACAGATGTGGGAGCGCGTTACGGCTAATAGCCACACTATCGTAAAGCCTGAGACCGCGCAAAATCGGAACACAAGTAGCGTTAAACGTAACAACTAAGACAAAGAAGCTAAGTCAAAAAACGCTAGCTAGCCACCACAGCAAACCGCACCTTCGGTGGCCATAGGCTGACCTTGAATTGGAACAATGGTGCCTAACGGCACTTCGCCGTTATCGCATAGATAGCCAGCGCTATGAACTCGGCCATCGCCAATATCACCAACAACAAGCCCGCCGGACTTAACGCACTCTTGCGCCGTCATTTGGGTACTGTGATTTGACCCCAGACCAGGGAGTTCAGGCTCAGCAATTGGCGCATCAACGCCCTTGGGCGTACAGGCGGCTAGACCCAAGGTTATTACAATTAGTATAAAACGCATCTGATTACCCTAAACTTATAAGCTGTTTTTTTGTACTATAACACCCCTACTATCACCTCCAAAATTCTTCAAACGGAGTTCGTTTTGAAAAAACTCATTATTGCCCTAGGCTTGCTAATCGCGGTGCTTTTCTTTGGCGCACCATATTACACCGGTAAAGTTGCCGAAACAGAAACCATGAAGTTGGTCGATAAAATCAATGCGTCGTCAGCTGAGTATGGTTTAACTGAAGTACTTAGTTATGACAGAGGAATACGCAGCACTAGCGCGCGTTATAAGTACACCCCGCCAATTAGCTTCGCCGATTTTGCAAACGAGTTCGGTGATATTATCTATCGCTGTGACAGCGACCATGGCATTACCGGCATAGATTACAGTTGTGCACTCGAAGGCGAATCGAGCTATAGCAAATTCGTTGCCGAACACCTAGATGGCATAGACCCAATCTCTGTATTCGGGTCAATCTCAATATTTGGCAGCATTACTCAGTCTATTTCATTAGACCAAGTTAAAGGCATTGAGATTGATGGCGCAAGTCTGAACTTACCCGAAGCTTTGGTCTCAATATCCACCGATGCGAAAACCTCAAAGTTTTATATTAGCGGCAATAGCGATGCCTTCGAAATGGAAGGCAAAGGAGAGAAGTTCTCGGTTGGTAAAATGACTCTTGAAGCCGATTTCGCTCGAGTTGTTGGATCTTTTTTTACTGGTGAAATGCTAATTAAGCTCGAGCATTTCACCAGCAATGACGCATTAGGCGAGACAAGCGTGAAAGGCTTGTCGGTACTTTCCAGTGCCAGTGACCAAGGCGATACGCTATCCAGCAAAGTATTGCTCTCGGCCGACCAAGTGATTGCACCAGGTTCACTATTTGAAAGTATCAAGGACATTGATATTAGTCTCGATTTCATAGGTTTAGATAAGCAGTCTGTTATTGAATACCAAGAGTTTACCGAGCGACTGCAACACGATAATTTGACCGCACTGAAGAATCCCAACGAGTCGCAAACCGACCCAATGCAAATGACGCAACTCATGCCGATTCTTGAAGGCATGCTCAAGCCAGGCCTCGAAATCAACGCTAATTTAAGCGCTGAATTTGACAACAAGCCAAGCAAAATTGGCTTTGACCTTAAGCTTCTTGATTCACTAACGATTGAGCAGTTATCGCTCTTTATGAGCAACCCTGATGACGCCTTGAAGAAAATTCATCTATTGCTTAATGCATCATTTGATAAAGGCTTGATAGACAGTCAGCCGATGGTAGCGGCATTCATCGCTCACAGCCCGCTCATCGCCGCAGGCAACGACAACTACGCATTAGACCTTGAACTTGGCCGAAAAATCGAGCTGAATGGCAAAGCCATGAGCTTCGCCGAATTACAAACCTTAGTATTGGCAAGCTTGCCATTGTAAAACTCAGTCGCTAGCGGCCCGAAAAATTTGGGCCGCTATATTTCAAAACTCTCAAGCCAATCGATTATTGCGCTCATGCTTGGCTTGAACTACTCTCTTGTGACCTAAACACAAGATGAGTCACCGATGAAATTTTTTCGCGCATTTATACTCCTATCTATTGCGGCATCCTCAAGCTCCAGCTTTGCCGCTCACCACCAAGATTCTGAGCACCAAGCCGATCAACATCAAAGAGCCGTACTAATTACCGGTGCAACTTCTGGGCTAGGCTTGAAAATGACTGAAACCCTGTCTAATAATGGTTTTCTGGTATACGCCGGAGCGCGTAAAGACGCCGATATGAAACGCTTAAATGCGATGGAGAACGTCGAAGCAATTAAAATCGACGTGACGGTTCAGAGCCAGATCGATGCAGCGGTCAAAACCATCGAAGCTAAAGGTCGTGGTTTATATGGCCTCATTAATAATGCAGGGGTGGCGATTTTCGGCCCAGTCATTGAGGTAGATATTGCTCAGCTCGAATATCAAATGAACGTTAATGTGTACGGCCCGTACCGTGTAACACAGGCATTTGCACCGCTAATTATTAAAAGCAAAGGCCGCATTGTAGCAACGGGCTCGATCGCGGGAATACGCGCCAGCAGTTTCTTCGGCCACTATGCTATGAGCAAGCACGCGATTGAAGCGTATACCGAATCCTTATCGGCTGAGATGGCGCGCTTCGATGTTACCGTTGGTGTCATTGAGCCAGGCAACTATGCCTCCCAAATTGGTAACACCGCTCGTAAACGTATTTTAGATACTGACTATTGGCCAACCGATTCGCAATACGCTCAAGAACGAGCGGGCTTAGTAGCAGGCTTAGCCAAAGTGACCGAAGGTAAAAACCCTCAAGACGTGGCCGACGCAGCACTGCACTTCATGAGCAATGAAACACCCAAGATGCGCTATATGGTCACGCCTAACGCTGACCAGTCCGACGCAATGATTCGTGCGATGTTGCAAAAAACCCTACAGCTCAATCAGGGTCAGCCATATAGTTTAAGCAAAGAAACCCTATTGAAAATGTTGGAAGAAGAGTTCGATAAGTAGCTAACTCACTGTTGGCGTCGGCTTGAACAAAGGCGCCAACGCGATACAGTCTCTAGTTTTCAAGAGGTCACTGAAATCTATCGAAATCGCCATGCAAGCCAAGGGTGCCGGCCGCCACGCTTGTGTTGCAACAGCGGCCAATGGTCGCAGAGATTACGCTTGCATTAATTGATAGCGCTTATCCACAGGCGGAATTAACCCAAGACCAAGTGGCATTTTTAATCGATGAGCCATCTTACCGGGCTTTTTGTTGGGCCAGCGGCCAAGTTCACCGCGCGCTATTTATTAGACAAGCCTGAACAAGTACGAGGCAGAACAGTGGTCGGTTTCGGCAGTGGCTCTGGAGTTGTCGCGATTGCCGCAGCTAAGGCTGGGGCTTCCAGAAGCACCGCTCTCGATGTCGACAAAAATGCGTTACAGGCGACTAAATCAACGCAAGGCTGAATCAAGTAATGGTTGATACCGATGACGATTTAAAATATCTTAGTGTCGACCCTGCAAGCAGCTTGCT
>JAESTB010000535.1 GCA_016763815.1 Arenicella sp. | reverse complement strand
TTTCTAACTCATTAAGAACTCCGCCAACTTTTCGGGTGATGTTGAACGGGCCGGATTCAGATGTAGGGCCAACGGCTTCTAAATGGCGGTTTTTGAACATATAGTCCGCGTGATCTTCAATGCTGGGCAAGTCGTAGTCTGAATTGAATACGGCATCACAACCACTAGAACAAGCACCAACACCACCAGTGGTCAAATCCCCGGCGATGGTTAAGTCACCCGCTGGGGATAGAGTAAATTCTGCACCGTCTCCAGGTTGATCGCCTGGTGCACTTGTACCTAAATCTGAATCAATAATAAAAGAGCCTGAGTCTGAATTTTGTGAGGTGAAAAACCAGTCATCGTTGGTGGCGGTATTTCTGAAAGTCATATACATTCCGCCATTATTTCTGAGTTCTAACATCTCACGACTTGCAACCGCGCCAGTTTCTTCGACCAATATTGAGGCAGCGCCATCTGTGCGTTTTATGTGCAAAGAAGCATCTGTACTAAATGCTAAAGTACCTGGACTGGATGTACCAAAACCGATATCACCATCATTCGCTATATACATTGAATTCGCTGGTGCACTAGGCTGAGCTCGAAAAAATAATTTCGAGCCATTAGTCACATCACGAATAAAAAAGTTAGATTCATTCGAGCCGATATCATAAGTTTGTGGTGTAAAACCACTTGAACCGTCTTGCTCTAAACGGATGGTTGGCGTGTCTCCACTTTTCATATGCAGCTCAACAACGGGGTTCGCTACGCCAATACCAACATCACCCGCACTATCTACTCGTAAGGCATCGGTTGGTGCGCCAGCATCTACCCTAAAAGGGGTTCGACCTGCGGTTGAATCTTCAACCGCAAAATAACTTCCGCCGCCATTGGCGCTATCGTTAACTACGATTCTCCAATCATTTGACGGAAAGCTTGCCGACGAACTTGTGTCATTAAAATTTACACGTAAGTTATTTTCTTTGAGTCGTAGTGTGTCAAAGCCGAAACTCTCGCCGTTTACACAATCAAAGCCGACACATTGGCTGCCGTCTACGATGACGTCATCCAAGTGCACAATATCTGCATTGGCTGTATTAATTGTTGCCACAGCTGAGGCACTTAGTATCAACATTGACAGTGATTTTATATTTTTCATTTCCTTTACCCGATAATTTATGGCTACTTTTAACAACTATAGCCTGCTGGACGTACATAGACGCCTCGACCGCACCATGTAAATCATGGCCCCATTCAGATAGGCTGCTTAAATTCAGTCCTATCTTGAAAAAGCGAATCGATTACTAAATTCGCTTTTTTATTCAACTTCGTTCTGTTCCTCAATCGAATGAGGGTTAACAACCCCATTCAACACAATAAAGCTACCCGACTGTACATTGTCACGCGCTTCTTGCTCGGTTGGCAGGCTTCCCTCAGCTCGCAACCTCGCGGCTAACTCACGTTCGGCATTAAAATCACCAGACGATCGAACGGCACGCATTTCAGACCTAACCGATTCGCTAACCTGCGGAGTAATCACTGATTCCCAGCCATATACTCCGTCAGGCAAATCCCCATAAAGTTCAATTGACTCTCCACCACTGAAGTCTCGAACTATTGTTTCTCCACTATCGCTAGAAATAGTAATTTTGGCATTAGAGTAAGCAAGATCTTGAGGCTGTTGCCATCGAATAACACCTTCACTTGGTTCCCCATCAATTGATAGGGTATAAGCTGGTTCATCATAGACATCGTCGCCGTAATCATTTTCTACCTGAATATCTTCAGATAACTCTTTATCATTAAGCCCCTTAGAATAGTCAGACTTACCGCTCTGATCCGTAATTTCATGAGAATGAATCTCAGAACTTCCTTCAGGCGCAAGCCCATCTAAAGTTCTATCTTTCTTAATTTCCGGTTTCTCTACAGCAACGTTAGCCGCATCATCTGAGCAAGACGATAGAAGCGTTAGACACAACGCACAAGCAGCTAGTCGAAAATTTTTTGTGATTCTTCTATTCATTATCATAAATACAGCCAAAACGGCTTTAATGTAAAAGCCAAAACCTTATCTTCAATTAACATAAGTTAACATATTGTCACAATCCTCTCTATAATCCAAACAGACTATACCTACTTAATTTATGATCTTATGGTATTCATCGATTTTAGGTTGTTTAATCATATTTCGCGTCCCATCAGCCCAGGTCACACGAATTTCGTCTATCTCAGTTTGCGCTCCTAAGCCGAAGTGTAAATTGGCCGAATGTTGAGAAGAAAATGAATCTCCAGTAACGATACGGCTAAACTGCTTGCCTGCTTTGGTGACAACTTCAACATTCGCCCCTATAGTCGAGCGCCCTTCGCTGTCGCTTAGTTCAACGCCAACCCAATGTCCCGCGTTACTTAACGCGTTGCGGTAGATATGTAGGGTATAGCTTGTTTTATTTAAGCCCTCTGCGACGTGCTCAACAACCAATAAATCAGGGCGGCCATCTTTGTCTATATCCTCAGTAACAACGGAACGAGCGTCATATTCAAATGCGACGCCCATTAAATAGGCAATATTGATGTACTCGCCTTTGTGCTTTAGGTATAAAACTTTATGTTCATACCCATTCCAAGAAATATTTGCTTCACGTAAGTCCGTTGATTCTGTCTGAAATAACATATCTCGAGCAATATTTTCTCCACCGCCTTCATAGATATCATGGCGCCAGAATGTAGTGCAGTAATCCTGAGTACTCTCACCACTGTAATGCCCATTGGCGATAAAAATATCTTTATCGCCATCATTGTCGAAATCAAAGGTACTGGCTCCCCAAGACCAGCCCGTTCTAGCCACTTGATTGTTAAACGGTGCTTTTACAAAGCCATTTTCTCGCTTTAAAAACATTCGATTGCCGTAGCCCATGGCGTCACGCATGTCGGTATGTTTTTGTAAATCTTGACGCCCAACACCAAGCTCCGTGAGTCGTCGTGCCGTAGTAGAGCTCATGCCGATGACGTAAAAATCTAATTTGCCATCACCATCAAAATCATCAAATGTATGCCCCATACCAAAGAAGTGCTTAT
>JAESTB010000534.1 GCA_016763815.1 Arenicella sp. | reverse complement strand
CATTATAAGCAGCGAAAATGCCGAGCAGACTATTAGACAGTCTGCTCGGTACAATAGCCAATCCAAAGCGTTTAACTAAAGTGCTAAATTGGGGCTTTTAGTTACTTGAAGAGATCTCAGCATAACTACCCGTACTTGATCAAAACACCGTTATCCCAATTTGAGCTCAAGACATTTACGCCCTCACACTGTAAAATCCGCTGCCTACACATATTCCATGATACACAGCCCGATGGCTGACTCTATTCTCTATGAAAGTATTAATTATCGGCAGCGGCGGTCGCGAACATGCACTCGCTTGGAAAGTTGCTCAATCTGATCAGGTTTCTAACGTGTTTGTCGCACCCGGCAATGCTGGCAGTGAAGGCGAACCCAAGGTCTCTAATGTTGCGATCGGTAGCGAAGAGATACCGGCGTTAGTTGCCTATGCTAAGGAAAACGACATAGCCTTGACCATTGTTGGTCCTGAAGCGCCGTTAGTGATGGGTGTAGTAGACGCGTTTAGAGAAGCCGGCTTGAAGTGTTTTGGCCCAACCGCTGGGGCCGCTCAACTCGAAGGCTCGAAAGCCTTTACCAAAGATTTCTTAGCTAAATACCAGATCCCGTCGGGGGCCTATCAGGTGTTCACCGACGCTGATCAAGCGTGCGACTATATTGCTGACGTCGGCGCCCCAATAGTAATTAAAGCTGACGGCTTGGCCGCTGGTAAAGGCGTTATTGTTGCCCACACGGTCGACCAGGCACAGAGCGCTGCGCGCGATATGCTTATCGACAATAAGTTTGGCGATGCAGGTGCGCGTGTCGTGATCGAAGAGTTCTTGGCTGGCGAAGAAGCAAGCTTTATCTGCATGGTCGATGGCGATAACGTGTTGCCTATGGCAAGCTCGCAAGACCATAAAGCACGAGACAATGGCGACCTCGGCCCCAATACTGGCGGCATGGGCGCTTACTCGCCAGCACCAATTGTAAGCGATGAGATGCATGAGAAAATCATGCAAACCGTTATTCTGCCAACCGTCGAAGGCATGAAATCTGAGGGGCACCCTTACACCGGTTTTTTATACGCCGGCCTTATGATTGGCGCCGATGGTATCCCCAAGGTAATTGAATTCAATTGCCGTTTTGGTGACCCCGAAACTCAGCCGATCATGATGCGACTAAAATCTGACTTAAGCCAATTATGCTTGGCGGCACTAGATAAAAAGCTTGACCAAATCAGCGCAGAGTGGGACCCACGTGCAGCGCTCGGTGTGGTTCTTGCTGCTGGTGGCTACCCTGAGAACTACGCTAAAGGCTTAGTAATTTCAGGGCTTAATAACTGTGATACCGATGATTGCAAAACCTTCCAAGCTGGCACGGCCTTCAACGACGGAAAGATAGTCACCAGTGGTGGCCGAGTTCTTTGCGTAACCGCACTTGGCGATTCGGTGACCCAAGCTCAACAATTAGCCTACGCCGCTATCGAGAAGATTTCGTGGGACGGTATGTTCTGCCGCTCTGATATTGGTTACCGCGCGATAGCTCGTGAGAATAGTTGATCGGCACTTTACCGCTCAGAGCGACTAATCATGAGAGATAAATGAAAGCATATTTAGACCTACTGCAAGACGTTTACGATAACGGTGTTGGTAAAGACGACCGTACGGGGACTGGCACTCGTAGTGTGTTTGGCCGACAATTGCGTTGCGACTTAGCCGCCGGCTTCCCGCTATTAACAACAAAAAAAGTTTTCTTACGCGGCATCATTCATGAGCTACTTTGGTTTGTGCGTGGCGACACTAATATCAAGTACCTAGTCGACAACAAGGTTGGCATTTGGAATCAATGGCCATTTCAAAACTATTTAAATAAAAACGGTTTCGACGACTTAGAACAACACTCACCCGAATGGCAAGAAAAGCTGAGCGAGTTTGTTACTAAAATTGGTGTCGACCAAGCCTTTGCCAATCAATGGGGCGAACTCGGCCCGGTTTACGGCAAGCAATGGCGCAATTTTTCAGGCATTGACCAGCTCGCTTGGGTCGTTAACGAGATTAAAACCAACCCTAGCTCCAGACGTCTAATCGTCTCCGCTTGGAACCCTAGCGAGATAGAAGAGATGGCCAAAGCCGGCTTACCGCCTTGCCATACCTTGTTCCAATTTTATGTGTCACACGATAAAAAATTAAGTTGCCAGCTGTATCAACGAAGTGCCGATTTATTCTTAGGCGTGCCGTTTAACATTGCTAGTTACGCACTGTTGACCATGATGGTGGCGCAAGTTTGCGAACTCGAGCTTGGTGAGTTTGTTCACACATTTGGTGATGTGCATATTTACAGTAACCATGAAGAGCAAGTGGTAAAACAACTCGGCCGCAGCCCAAGCACATTGCCAACTATGAAAATTAACGCTGATGTAAAAGATCTATTCGATTTCAAATTTGAAGACTTTGAATTGCTCGATTACGTTGCCCAAGCTGCGATCAAAGCACCGGTAGCCGTCTAATGGAAATTATATTAATAGCCGCCGTTGGAGAGAACGGCGAAATGGGCCACAATAACGAATTGCTATGGCACCTGCCAGGCGACCTACCTCGGTTCAAAGCGCTCACCATGGGCTCGCCGATCATTATGGGCCGTAAAACGTTTGATTCAATTGGTCGCGCGCTGCCCGGCCGATTAAACATTGTGCTTACCGCCAATAACGATTGGCATGCGGATGGTGTAAGCGTCGCAAGCTCTATTGATAGCGCCTTAGAGTTAGCGAAAAGCACCTCGACCGACAAAGCATTTGTGATCGGCGGCGGCCAGATATACATGCTATTTCTAGCCTACGCCACCTCACTCGAAATGACAGAAGTGGCAGACGCACCAGTGGCCGATACCTACTTCCCGAATTTTTCCGGTGGTGACTTTAAACAAACAGCGCGCAAAAGCATTACCGATACAAGTCCAACATTCGATTATGTTACCTATCGAAGAGTATAAATAGCGACCTACCGAAGAGTAAAATATTATGACCCCAGACCAAGCCAAGCAACTAGTCGCACAAGCCGCCATTGAATACATTGAATGGGACTGGGTGGTCGGTGTCGGCACAGGCTCAACCGCTAATTTATTTATTGACGAATTAGCCAAGATGAAAAACAAGATTGACGGCACCGTTGCCAGCTCAGAAGCATCTGCTGACCGATTACGTGGCCACGGCATAAAAGTCTATGAGCTAGATCAAGTCGGTGATTTACCGATATACGTCGACGGTGCCGATGAGGCGACTAAGCATCTACATTTAATCAAAGGCGGCGGCGCAGCGTTAACCCGCGAGAAGATTGTTGCCGCAGCCAGCGCAAAATTTGTCTGCATCGCCGACGACTCAAAATTAGTCGATATGCTAGGCGCGTTTCCATTACCGGTTGAAGTCATCCCCATGTCGAAATCGTATATCGCACGCCAAATGGTAAAGCTCGGCGGCAACCCGATTTTGCGCGAAGGAGTGATCACCGACAATGGCAATCTCATCATCGATGTACATGATTTGAAAATCGACAATCCAGTCGAACTCGAGCGCCAGATCAATCAGCTGGCCGGCGTTGTTACTAACGGACTATTTGCACAGCGTGGCGCTGATGTATTATTACTAGGTGGTGCAAATGGAGTCACTACAATAACGGCATAACCATGCTTCCACACGACTTATAACTATGGATATTAATACCCTCTCCGGTTTAAAGGCCGCATTCGATGCAGGCCCTTCCCCTGAATTAGCGAAAATAATCACCTTTGCGCTTATCGAAAGTGGCAATACCGATAATATTGCTTTGTATATTAGCGTGCTTGGCAACACATTAACCGATGATGAACTTGAACGATTAGTTGAGGCTGCAGAAGACCCAAATATAAGTCTGTCGTTAGAGACGCTAGCTCAAAAAATCGATGTTGAAACATTCAATATATTAATTCAGTTACTGATCGATAAGAACAATCTAGACACAGCGAAAAGTGTCTACCTATCTGCAAGAAAACAAAATATCCGGATACAGAACCCCGTCTTTGAATCGATACTAGGCCTAGAAATACAAGCAACTAAACTAAAGGTTGTTGAAAAACCAGACATAGCACAAATAACTGATCTCTCCCGTTATCGTCAAAAAAACACTGATTTCAGTGATGTGATTGGCTTAGAGAAAATCAAAAAGCAGATTCATAAAAAAATAATTCTGCCGTTTCAGTCGCCTTCTTTATTTCAACGCTTTAAGAAAAAAATTGGGGGTGGCGTTCTGCTTTATGGCCCCCCTGGCTGCGGTAAAACTCTACTAGCACGCGCAACAGCAGGCGAATGCAATGCATCATTTTTTAATGTAGAAGTCTCAGATGTTTTAGATATGTACATTGGCGAGTCTGAACAAAAGCTTCACGCAATTTTTGAGAAAGCGCGTAACGAAACACCAAGTGTTATATTTTTTGATGAGCTTGAAGCATTAGCAGGTAAGCGGGAGCATGCGCGCAGCACTTCTTCAGCGAATACAGTCAGTCAGTTTCTAACTGAACTAGACGGCTTTTCTCAGAACAACGAAGGTGTCTTAGTCTTAGCATCAACCAATGTGCCTTGGGCAATTGATTCTGCATTTTTGAGGCCTGGCCGCTTCGATAGAATGTTCTTTGTGCCGCCGCCCGATCGTGTTGCCCGCAAAGGAATATTAAAGCACCACATACAAGGGCGACCCGCTAGCGACGACATTAACTTCGACACTATTGCCGATAAAACTCCAGGCTATTCTGGTGCGGACCTGTCTAATCTGATTGAAATGGCCGCGGACGAAGCTATTGACGAGTCCATCGACACTGGGAATGATGTGTCAATCAGCATCAAGCACTTCAAAGAAGCGCTTGGAGAAAGCCGCGCGACCACTACAGAATGGCTGACCACGGCTCGTAATTATGCCCGCTATGCCAATGACGGCGGCCGATATAATGACGTTTTAGATTTCATAAATAAGCATAGTAAAAATTAAAAATTTTACTCTAACCACAATAGATAATATTCACTATGTCAGTTTATCAAATCATAGACGAACCTCAGCCTAGCCTTTACAGCAAACTTGTGATCGACCCGGTCGCTATTCTATTCGCATCTCTGCTTATCCCAATTTTTATTGAACTTCCTTTATATGGACGCTTTTGGATGCCATTGGCCTGGATCGTATTAAATGGCTGGCTACTCGGCAGCCCTACTAGAAAAAAAGAAACGGTAATCGCCATAGCGGGAGGCTTAACACTCATCATTTTCTATAGTGCGATGGTTTATCTAGCCGGCGTCAATGTGGAAATGGCAACGTTGGCCTTCCCTTACTACCGTATTCTTAATCAAGGCGCCTTATTCTTTACCCTCTATATGATCGTATTTTACCAATCGGCCCCTTACGCTATCCACCAATACGTTAAGGAGCATAACTAAGTTAATCACTTAGTTGCACAATTATGAATGACTATAAGTTTGAAATGGCCCAACGCCACTACGCCCAAGGGGCGTACGAAGCTTCAATAAGTTTTCTTAAAGAGCTTTTATCTGAAGATCCTAACTCACCAGAGTTTCACGGCCTACTCGCACTTAATTTAATTGAGCAGAACCGTATTCACGCGGCAGAATATGAACTTAAGATCGCACTTAACCAAGACCCAAGTCTGCCTTTTTTATACACAGCAAGTGCCCAAGTATGCATATTAAAGAACGACCTCGACACCGCGCTTTCCTTATGTGATCAAAGTTTATCTCTAGAAGTGGACAACACTGATGCATTGCTACTTAAAAACACTATTTACACACTATTAAATCAGTACGACCAAGCCTTCGCTTGCCTGGAGCAAGCAGCACAAATAGAGCCCGATTCAAGCACCTTGAAGGCGGCTTTTGGTGAGCACTATTTTGATACAGGAAACAACAGTGCCGCTTTAGATTACGCAACCCAAGCATTGCAATCAGACCCTCAAAACATAGCCGCCAATGTGTTAATGGGAAATATTCAATTGTCTTTAAATAATATTGAAGAAGCTGAATATCACGCTAAATTTATAATTTTACAAAACCCAGAAAACAATGCCGCGCTAACTTTATTCGCAAACATCAAAATGCGTCAGAATATTGTGTTTGGTTTATGGTGGCGGTTCAACTCGGCATTAGCGAACCTGAGCCATTTAAAAAGTGCCATTATGCTTATTGGAGCATATTTATTTTTTAATTTACTTTCGCAAATTACCGATGACCTAGGTTACAGCCAAGCCTCAATTGTCATTTCATATAGCTGGCTCGCATTTGTTGTGTATACCTGGGTTGGCATTCCTAACTATCAACGTAAACTCGCTAAAGAGTTGGAAAAATTCTCATTTAACTCAAAATTTTAGAAGCTCAAGGTTGTTTTGGCATTTCGCCAAGCTCACTATCAATGATCTCCTTAAAAGCATAATACGAAGGCATCTTCCTCAAACTCCCTTCTCGATGATCCACCAAGCCGTAGCCGGGGTTGATCAATTGCCACCAATAAACCTTATCAACCCAACCGGTTTGCCATGCTATCTGGTAATACCATTTGAGGTACTTGGCTTGAGTTTCTTCATCAACGGTTGTTGTTGGCTTGCCTGAGTTTGGCGTGTACGGCTTGGTGTCTAGCAATGGCCAATTGGTTTCAGTGATCCATAAGCTATCGTCACAACGGTTCGATAATTTAGTCATCGCTTTGGCTAGGCGCAGCTTGTTTTCTAAATCGAAGACACGGTATTGTGTTCCGTAGGGAGAGTGGCGTCGGTTAACGTAGAGCAGTGCGGCGTTAGCTTCGATATGAAATTTTTTAAAGTTCCATAGGGTGCGCCAGCTTAGCAGCGGTTCAAAATCGATAATTGATGAGCCAAGTAACTTTAAATCGGGGAACTCTCCTCTTAGCTCTTCAACCTTTACTTGCAAATCAAGCGCTTGACCAGAATGCACACAGCCCCACTTTGTGCGATTAACCGCGTTGCCAATCCAGAATGTTTTAGTAATATGTTGTGTCGCGCGAATGATGCTGGCGACCTGGTGCTGCCACTCGCCAAGATTACTAACGCTGTCGCGACTTTGCAGAATATTAATTACAAATTCATTGCTCGGGAACCGCTCAAGAAAACGCACATAGTCATCTAAGGCAGCAACGTCCCAACTCGGAATCCTGATCAACAACTGTTTAACACCCAGCTCTTCAACCATCTCAACTAAGGCTGATTGATACTGCTCATCAGGCGCGATACTAAGGCCAACAAATTGATCTGCCGCGATGTTGGCTGGCGACTTTTTGAGCGCAAGTGTTTGATAGGTAATGGCCGGTAGACCGAGCAGATTCGAGCCAGCAACTTTGCTGTATTCCCAAACATTGGCAAGCCCAGAACGAGGCTTATCCTCGTCTTGCATTTTATAAGGCTGGCACGAGTACGGGTCCCACCAGTCTGGTTGATTTTTCATAGAGTGCTGACCATTAGGATTATTACTTAGCTATTTACAATAGCTTCAACATCAAAGGGGTATTATCGAGGCATGTATCATGAACAGCAAGTCAACTGCCCCTATTGCGGTGAAGCATTTACCGCTTTCATCGATTTAAGCCAAGGCAACCATCAAACCGTCGAGGACTGTTACATCTGCTGTCGGCCGATCGAATTCATGATTGAGACTCGCGAAGCGGCTGATGGCCCTCAACTACTTCGTATTGATACTTATACTGACGACGAATCGGTGATTTAAACGTTCACCTTCCTAGAGACAAATCACCGCAGCATTTCCGCCTTTAGTGACAATCGGCAAACATAAGGAGTCATCTGGGACCTTTGGCCCTAATGCAGGGCAAAACTCGGCTGCTTGCGGTTGATAACGTGAGAGTAGTAAATCGTTGGCAACGGTATAGTCGAAACTCGCCCCTGAACACATCGGATCTGGGTTAGGAGGATTCGAATCCGGCACTACCAACAAGGCCGAATACATGTTCACCCGCCCATAGCCATGAAAATCGTTACGACCACTGACATACGGTACTCGACCAATTTTATCCGCTGAATCACGTAACTTAGCCTTTACCTGGGCAGCGGTCAGGGCTGGGTTGACGGCCAGCATCGCCGCGGCGATACCAGAAACAACAGGCGCTGAGGCTGAGGTGCCACCGAAGCTCGAGGTGTAGTCGCCGCTAACATAACCGTCCGCACCGGTTCTGTCGGTGGTAGTAACGCCAAGGTGCTGATCACTCGATGGGGCGACTAGATCTAGGGCGGGGCCATATTGACTATACGAAGCGCGTTCTTCGGCTTCTGCTGAAATCGATGATAAGCCACTTAAATCGCCCGATGTGCTTGACCCCACCGCGATTACACCGGTCGGCATGACACTGGCGTTGCCGCTAGACGCAGGATAGGCAACGCGATTATCAACGAAGCCAAAAGCGGCTAAATCGCCATAACTAATTACTTCTTCACCGTCGATTAAGAATTCGAATTTATCTGAGCCTTCTTGGGTATCTGTCGACACCCACAGCCAAAATGAGATTACACCAGCGGGCCCATCTTTTATTTGATGCAGGTAGCTATTACCACAGTCTGAATCATCGACACCATCAAATGCCAGTATTCTAGCGGACTGACTTCCGCTTCTAACAAATTCTTGGCGCGCCTCAATGTCCCAAACTGGCTCTTCGCCAAAGTTTTCGGCGCACTCAGCATCGCAACTATTGAGCACCCATTGGGTCGTGAAATCGCCCATACCGGTCTCAAAATCTTCGCTGCTGTTATCAGGCCAAACGATATCATCTAACCACACGGTATCATCGTCGGTCTCGAAGTCTTGTGGGAAAGCGCTTCGCAGCAACCTCCATTCGTAAGCATGCTTGCCCGAAGTCACGGGCACGGTTACTTTGACCCAACCACTGGCATTGTTGCCACTAGCGAATATAACCGGTGAACCATTGGCACGTTTGGACCCTAAGCCGACGGTTACCGTACCCGAGGTGACTTTGGTCAGTGAAGAATTAAGCGCCATGCAGAATATCGGTAAACTCCAGCTATTATTAATAACATCGGCATGTTGAGCCGCGTATTCCATCGCTTCGGCGATGGTATTGCAGAAGGGTTCATCGTCACTGGATAAAGGTACTTGATCAAAATCTGAGATCGCTCTAATCGCCATGATTTCGGCGCTATACGCGACGCCAGCAATGCCTAAATTGTTATTGCCTTCGGCGGCCAAAATCCCAGCGACGGCGGTGCCATGATTGTCTTCATTGAGAGGCTCATTGGCTAAAACACAATTCGCCGTCGCCCGAGGGCTGGGGTCAGCGTCTTGCCCGGGGTCTCCATCACTTAGACTTGTGAGTGGATTATTATCACAAACCGTGCCGTCACTATCGGTAACAAAGTCATAGCCATTGATATCATCAATATAACCATTGCCATCATCATCAACACCTACCATACCGCTATCCTCAGCGGTATTTACCCAAATATTATTGATCAGGTCTGGATGGTCCAGTTGCACACCATCATCAACAACAGCAATCACCATACCACTGCCTGTGACGGCACCGACTCCATTAGCATTACCAATGTCCCAGGCGTTATTGGCATCGCAATCGGTGTCGCAACGAGAGCCTCGAAAACCGGGGTCAATTAAGTTCCACTGCTGGCTAATCAAGCTATCGTTAGGGGTAAATTCTTGTTTGATCGGCTTTACGTAGAATT
>JAESTB010000533.1 GCA_016763815.1 Arenicella sp. | reverse complement strand
TTTATTAACAACTTCGCTGGCTCAAGACTGCCGTATGACGTTTGTTCTCCTTTCATAAGATAAAGACTACATTAGACAAATAAAAATACAGGGCTGATATATCGAATCCATGTTTGATAAAACTGAAACACAGATACGAGGTATTCCCGGCGATACAAACTGTGAATAGAAGTGCGTTTAAACTCATTACGCTACAAACAGTAACCCCAAGTGTTATGAATTGACGTAAACAGCAAAAACCAATCCAATGAATTACATGGTAGAACTGTATTTGGTTCCATGAACGTCCGCTAGCAACGTCATAAATACTTCGGTAGCCCGCTCTGGAGCAATTGCAGTAGGATGGATCATTGCGAAATCACATTGATAACTAAAGTCTTCACATTCCACTAACCTTACCTCATTCGCTGCTAAAAAATGGCTTGCATAATGGTTAGGCAAAAAACCTAAAAACCGCCCTGAACGCACTAAAACCGCCACACCTTCCTGATTATAGGCGACTGCACTAGACCTAATTCCTAACCGTTCACACAACTCCATATTTGGAGAATTAAAACCCATCGTAGCGAATGGTGTGTTCCGAACCAGCTCTACAGTTAGGGACTTATGATTTTCTAAATCAAAAAACTCATGTCCTCGTCCACAAAAAAGCGATACTTTTTCAGTAAAAAGATTAAGATACTCTAGGCAGGCCGACCGGCGGTGGGTAGGTACAATTCCCAAGTCATATTCCCCACGAATCACTTTTTTTTCCAATTCGTTAAGCGGGTCAACGTGGATTTCAATTTTTATAGCTGGATTTTCTTTATTGAAAGCCTCTATTGCTCTATGTAACTTGCAATCTGGGTTGCCTACCACTTTGTCAAAAATTCCGAGCTTCAAGCTTCCTTTAATATTCTCTTGGATACCATTGATAGTCGAACGAAATTGATCCAAACGTCCGAAAAGGGCCAACGAAGCTTCATAAACTTCCTCACCTTCAGGGGTAAGACCGAAATTAGATCGGCCTCGCCGACATAAGGTGACTCCTAGCCGAACCTCGAGATCTTTTAAATGTCGACTTATTGTAGAACGGCCGATATTTAGATCCAATTCAGCTGCGGTGAGTCCTCCACATTCAACTATTTTGTGGAACACCCCTAGCAACCGAATATCTGAATCTGCGACCTTGCGAAATGAGTATGGCATAGGAATCAGCGCCCTAGATAAATATCAACTTAGCTAGGGAAGTGGGGAATTACATCTCGACCATAAGTCTCGATAATGTTTTCCTCGTCACCGCTATCAAGGTAGATATTGAATTGAGTCACACCGGCCTCGCCCAACTTCTTAACCTTAGCGATATGATCATCAACTTCGCCTAATACGCAAAAGCTATCGATAATATCGGGCGTAATAAATTCAAGAAATGGGTTATCACTTTGACCGTGTTTTGAATAGTCATACCCTTTTCTGTTCTCGATATAGTCAGTTAAACTCGCTGGTATTTGTGAATCTTCTGAAGTGCCATATCTTTCAACGATGTCAGCAACATGATTTCCCACCATCGCGGGGTACCATTGTGTCGCTTCTCTGCATTTTTCCATATCTCCAAAATAAGCCGGTGCTGCTGCTTGAACTTTAAACTTAGACATATCACGACCAGCGGCATTACCAGCGTTAAGCGCCTGCTCAACGAACCACTTAATCAATCCAGGCTCACCAATTTGCAAAATAATTCCGTCACCTACTTCACCAGCCGTTCTTAACGCTTTAGGGCCATACGCTCCGATCCATATAGGAAGTTCATAACCGGTTGCCCATGGAAATTTTACTGGGTTAGGGCATCCATCGTAGCTGACTTCTTCACCGCGAATCATCGCTTTTATTTTAAGGGTAAATTCTGCCATTTGAGCAATTGTTGCAGGCTTTTTGCCCATCACTCTGACTGAGCTATCGCCTCGCCCTAAACCTACGTCTAGCCGACCATTACTTTGGTGAGCAAGACTCCCCCACAAACTGGCTGCGAGCGACCAATCTCGAGTTTTAGGATTTGTGACGCAAGGCCCAAAACGCATTTTGCTTGTATGCTCCATACACATCGCGATCGCGGGGTAACACTCCCGCCACAAAATATGTGAGTCATAAAACCAGCAATAAGTGAAACCGGCCGCTTCTGCTTGCTTAACTAATTTACGTGCGCGATCAGGCTCTACAAAGCCTTTAAATGTAATACCAAACTCCATAATATTCCCTCGTGATTATTGTAATGCTTAAATTATGTTTTAGTTTATGCCGTCAACTAAGGCGCCCAAATTTTCACGCCAACATGTCGATGCGGGAAACTCTTCGAAATATTCAACCGAATCAAGATGGGTGTGATGGCTTCTATACAACGAGCACTTTTTGCTAAGCCTGCGTTGTAGGCATTTACACCCATCGACTCGATTAACTCGATTACTTTGTTCTTAGCGTCAAGGTCGTTGCCACAGACCAGAATATCGCAGTTAATCTCCGCCGATAGGTTGTTCAATTGATGAGCAGAAACATTGTGTAAAGCACCAACGACTTTAACGCCGTCGCCGGCCAACTCCTGGGCTTCTTCAGTTGCAGAACCTTGAAGAGGCATATCAACCTCCTTAGGGTTTCCTTCGGCCAGTGGAACAACAATATCAACCAAAATTTTGCCTTCTAACTCTGAAGAAATACTGGATATTGTCTTATTATGTGCTGAATAAGGGACTGCGAGAATGACAATTTCAGGTGCGCCTGATGCGGCATCGCTATTACTCAATCCGGTAATGGTACCTGTCGCTGTATGATCTGAAATTTGCGCGTTTAGCGCTTGCGCAATCTCTTCACCACGCGTCACATCACGAGACCCTAAAAGCACATCAGTTCCGGCCAACGCAAAACGCAGTGCTAAACCACTACCTTGAGGCCCGGTGCCTCCAATTATCGCTATTTTGTTCAAAATAAATTCTCCGACTGCTCTCTAATTAGATGCTTAATGCTGTTATTACTTTCTGCCCAATTCACCCCTCTGATATGAATCACCGGGGTACTTGTACTCTTTCCCATTACCAAGCCTGCCGCAGCGGCTAGTTCATCTGAAATAGCCGGCATAGTGACACTCAGCTCTCTACCCATGGCATCATTTGTTGATGCTAGATCGAGCACCGCAGGAACACCCGCCAAACCGATAGCAACGTTGACTTGCCCTATTCGCCAAGGCCGCCCAAATGTATCGCTAATCACGATGCCGAGTTGTTTTTCGTAGTGTGTTTCTAACTCAGCCCTCAATCGCCTAGCGCTCGCATCAGGGTCAACGGGCAGAAGAATAAGCTGCCCATCTTGCTCAGTATTTGATTCATCAACCGCGGCATTAGCACACACAAAACCCAATTTATGACGCACAATAATCACGCCTTCACGGCCTTCTTGTAGCGGCGGTCGTATTCGTAAAATTTCATCGGTTTCACTAAGGATCGCTTCCAACTTTCGAGGGTCTTTTCTCAGTTCACTGGCTATTCGCTTTGCTTCTTCACTGGGCACTATTTCATCTAGGTTAAGCACACGTCCTTCTGCCTTTGAAACGATCTTCTGAGCAATTACAAAAATATCCTGTTCTTCAGCAACGATATTGTGAAACTCTAATGCTTTGATGATCTCACTTACGATGTCTCCACCTTGGTGAATCTCAGGGATACCTTGTAGTGCTGTGATACTTACTTGCATGCTAGTTCGCCTTTATGGTTCACGGTTGTTTTTTCTAATATCGGCCATTGTCCACTTTCAGAACTAAAACCATTAATTCCAATTTTTACGAAAGAACAACTAGCACGAAAGCGAATATAGTCTTCCGGCGTATCAACATCGAAAGCCATGTCTTTGAAATGAAAGATGCTATGCGGAATCTTATTCTTGCGTACATGGTCAATCATTATCTCAGATGAGTTTTCTCCATATTGAAATGGCATTACGTCGGGTGGCGTCGTCAACAATGCATTGGTTCCTTTATCCTTAGCCACACTAAAAGAAACATGCGGGTGCCCACTAACACTTTCTAACAAATGAGTTAGTTCAATCGGACACAAATTGACAATATCTGGAAAGATTACCAATTGAGATTGATACCCGTTCTCTATTGTCCATTGAGTTCCTGCTTCAATCGCCTTATTTAGTCCACGTGTTTCTTTTTCAAAAAGCACATTTGCCTTGAATTTTTCGGCTATGGCCGCAATTTGCTGATCTGGAGTGACAATTAATACGTTCAGCTGAGGAAATTTTGCGCTTAGTTCTTTAAGACATCCAATCAGCATATAGGCAACCAACTCTTTTCGCTCATCGGCATCCAAGATTGGCGCCAACCTAGTCTTAGAATCAGACAATGATTTAACCGGAATGAGAACATTAAGCAATTTCGCCAACCTCTTCCTTACTAACCATTTGAGCTTCAATAGCGGAACACATTGATTGTGCGACAGCAATTCGACTCGCCTGGTCGTACATCATTGTTTCTTGTACAAAGACATCAATCCCAGAGTCCTGTAGAACTGTCTCATATTGTCGGTCTTGCTGATCAATAACGATTGCATCCAACAGTCCATAATAGTAAGCCGCAACCCCCATAACATTTGACTCATAGCCACAAGCTGTCATCATTTCACTGGCAGGCCCCTTGATTGCCTTGCCCCCCACCAACGGAGACATCGCAACTCTATACGCTAACGACGTTTCAATAGCCGATCTAATTTCTCTAACGGCCAAAATAGGACCAATACTTGCAATGGGATTGCTCGGTGCAAATATTAGAATATCGGCTTGGTGTATAGCTTGAATCGCATCGTCAGTCGCTGTCGCCTGTTCTGAATTACTATACCTCACGGCAACAACATCAGGCTTACAACGCTCCTTGACAAAATATTCCTCCATTGACAGTAAGCCAATGTCGGTTTCAATAACCGTTTTAACTTCATTATCGGTAGGTAGAATAACGCGGGA
>JAESTB010000042.1 GCA_016763815.1 Arenicella sp. | reverse complement strand
GCTCTGAAATTGATTATTGGTAAATAGCACGCCAACCTTGAATTGCGAATCACGGTCGCCTTCGTACGCTTGCAGCATCCATTTATCGAGTTCTTTTTGATACTCCTTTTCTAACGATGCTGGCGTCACAGTCACTAAGTCGGCTTGCGAGTAGCTAGCCGAACTCAGTGCTAGTAAAGCGAGGGCCGTTGTCAGGCTTATTAATCTATTCATCTTGCTTGCTGTCATATGACGTAATGCAAAGTGTCCTTCCATCGGCCATTTTTAACAATGGATTAGAAAGCGTGGCATGAAGTTTTCACTGAGCTAAGTTTGCCTAAGTTTAGCATTATTATGGACCTTTGGGCGCGTTGGCTTGCCACGTATAGCCAACTATAAAATATTTTTTTTAATTTTCTTGGTAGAGAAAATGGACATAAGGTGCGGTATTTATTTTTCTTCTTCAATTTCAAATATATTACTTGCGCTTTGATTTCATACCCATTATCTTGTTCTTGCTCTGACTGAAACCACAACATATAGTGTTTTTAGAATTAATCACGAATCAGCTTTTTTGTTGATAAGGCGTATCTGAGGTATTGAATTTAGTCAATATTGAAGCTGCGTCAGCCTGCTCTGGCAGCGATGGTTGTTTCTGTAAATAGCTCGATTGTGGATTTTGATAGAACGGTCAAGCCGTTCTTATCTTATCAGTGGTGCTGGTCAATTCTCGGGGAAGTGGGTTGTTAATTGGCTGTTCGTATCTGAAAAGTAGAGCTGTGGCTGTCTATGAAAGCAAGCTGTCGACTTGCGCACGCCGCATGAGTCGATTATCGAAAGTAAGCTAATTATAAGATGGTCGAAAAAATATTCACTAACCATAAATAGTCTGTTGTTACATTTATTCTAAATAGACGCATTCATTTTAAAGGCTAGTGACATGGTTAACATCAATCTGTTCTGGATTTATAGCGCTTTATAGCGTTTTGCATTGTTAGAAAGGGGGGCCTGACTAACAGTCATACCGAACAGTAAATCAGGGTTGAGTTGTGCTTGAACTAGGGTCGTCAAACAGACTAGTTCAAACGTCGCGCCAACAGTAATATATATAAAGACTTTCAAGGCTGTTTTATCTCGGCTTTGTGAGCAAAAGAGGATATAGATAATGGGTAATCCCGTAGAAGAGTTGTGCTCTGCGAATCAAACAATAGTTGCTGTTAACACGGTCGCCAAAGGTGGCGAAATTAAGTTGAAGCAAATGGCGCTGCAATCAACCTCGGCCGATATTTGGGATAAGAAGTACCGTTTAAAAGACAAAGCGGGTAAAGCCGTTGATGAAACAACGCATGACACCATTGAGCGGGTGGCATCAGCGCTATCCGGTGTCGAGCAAACTGATGCCCTGCGTGAGCATTGGTACGAGCGTTTTGTATGGGCCCTAGATAACGGCGCGCTTCCGGCAGGCCGCATTATCTCAAATGCCGGCGCACAAGCTTATAAGCCGGCAACCTCTACTATTAACTGCACAGTGTCGGGCACCATTAGCGACTCAAAGGATGACATTCTTAATAAGAACCACGAAGCCGGTATGACCTTAAAAGCTGGTTGTGGCATTGGTTATGAGTTCTCAACGTTACGCCCTAAAGGTGCATATGTGTCAGGCGCGGGCGCGTACACTTCAGGCCCATTGTCGTTCATGGATATCTTTGACAAGATGTGTTTCACGGTAAGTTCAGCTGGTGGCCGTCGTGGCGCACAAATGGCTACCTTTGACATAAGCCACCCAGATGTAATGGAGTTTATTCGCGCCAAGCGTGAAGACGGCCGCTTGCGTCAATTTAACTTGTCCTTGCTTATCACCGCTGAATTCATTCAAGCGGTTAAAGACGACATCGATTGGAAGCTGTCTTTCCCGGTCACAGAGAAAGAAGCCAAAGAAGACAAGCTCGATGTATACACCTCAGACCAAATCGTCTGGCGTCGTTACCCAGCTGAAAATGGTTATATCAAAAATGAGCAAGGCCTAACTGCGTGCAAAGTTTACAACACCATACCGGCCAATCGTTTGTGGAACATGATCATGACCTCCACCTACGACTTTGCTGAGCCTGGTTTCATCTTAATTGACGAAGTTAACACCAAGAATAATAATTGGTTTGTCGAAAACATTCGTGCCACTAACCCCTGTGGCGAGCAACCCTTACCACCGTACGGTAGCTGCTTGCTAGGCTCGGTTAATCTGACTAAATTCGTCATTGACCCGTTCTCAGAGAGCGCTCGTTTCGATTGGGAGAAATACCGCGAAGTGGTTAATGTGTTTACTCGCATGCTCGACAACGTGGTCGAGATCAACGGCTTGCCACTTGAAGGTCAGCGTAAAGAGATCGAACGCAAACGTCGTCACGGTATGGGCTTTTTAGGCCTAGGCTCAACGGTTACTATGCTAGGCATGACCTACGGTGATGAAAAATCAGTGGATTTCACTGAATCAATCGCCCGTGAGATGGCGATGTCTGGTTGGAGCCAAGCGCTTGAGCTTGCCAAAGAAAAAGGCCCAGCACCGATCATGAACGAACAGTTCACAGTTACCGGCGAAATGTTATCACTGCGACCAGAAATGGAAGACGATGGTTATGCCATCGGTGACACCGTAAACGGTGCCGAGTTACACGCCAAGTATAGCCGCTACATGCAGCAAATCGGCGAGATCGACCCTGAACTAGTAGAAGAGTTGTCGCGCGTAGGTGCACGCTTCTCGCACCATAGCTCAATTGCCCCAACCGGCACTATCTCGCTATCAATGGCCAACAATGTCAGTAATGGCATTGAGCCAAGCTTTGCTCATCACTACGCTCGTAACGTGATTCGTGAAGGTCGTAAGACTAAAGAAAAAGTCGATGTATTCTCGTATGAGTTACTGGCTTATCGCGAAGTGGTTAACGCCAACGCAATGCCATACACCGATAACCCAGACGAGCAATTGCCAGCCAACTTTGTAACCTCAGACACGATCACGCCAAGGCAACACGTAGACGTGCAAGCTGCAGCGCAAAAGTGGGTTGATTCAAGCATCTCAAAAACAGCCAACGTGCCAACCGATTACCCGTACGAAGATTTCAAAGACATCTACATGTACGCCTACGAAAAAGGCCTAAAAGGTTGCACAACCTTCCGCTTTAACCCAGAAGCCTTCCAAGGTGTTTTGGTAAAAGAAGAAGACCTAGAAAACACAGTTTATCAATTTACTTTAGATGACGGCTCAACGGTCGACTTCAAAGGTAACGAAGAAGTTGAGTACGACGGTGAGACGCATACAGCGGCGAACCTTTTTGATGCGTTGAAGGAAGGCTATTACGGAAAGCTCTAATTTGGTGGACCCATTTTCCGCAATCCTGCGTTGGGTGAGGAGTTTAAGCGCGTTACGTACTAAAGTACGCGCCTAACTTAAATTTCTCACCCGCCTTGACTAGCGAGAAATGGCCCTCACCAAATGCTAGCGGCAGTAGCGCCCGTCATCCAGAGTGCAGTAACCCTGCCATCCTGAGTGCAGTAACCCCTGTCACCCAGAGTGCAGTAACCCTGTCATCCGGAGTGCAGTAACCCTGTCATCCAGAGTGCAGCCGAAGGATCTCAAGACAAAGAACGTACAAAACAAACCGAACAGAACAAACGACAAAAGACCAAGCACCCCAAGCAAAGCTTGGCAACAGGAAAAACCATGACTAAAAGAATACTAGGCAAAATCGTCGGCTACCAAGTTAAAACAGCCGAAACCGAACGAATCGCGGCGGCACGCATCGCCACTCAAGAAGAAAGCGATGCTCAGCTTAAGAAAGCTAGCGTCGTGCGCATGCACGAATCCGTACAACGCCCGGATATGCTGGTGGGGTCTACCTACAAAGTAAAAACCCCAGTAACCGAACACGCGATGTACATCACCATTAACGACATCATTCTAAACGAAGGCACCGAACACGAAGCTCGTCGCCCATTCGAAGTGTTCATCAACTCAAAAAACATGGATAACTTCCAATGGGTTGTGGCACTAACACGTTTGATCTCAGCGGTGTTCCGTAAAGGCGGCGACACCACCTTTATGGTCGAAGAGCTTAAAGCCGTATTCGATCCCAAGGGCGGTTACTTTAAGCCAGGTGGTATCTTCATGCCTTCAATCGTTGCTGAAATTGGCCACTGTATTGAACGCCATATGCAGATGATTGGCATGATCAAAACCGATAACTTAGACGATAACCAAAAAGCATTCTTAGCTAAGAAGCGTGCTGAAATTGATGCGGCTCAGGGTAAGACTACTGGCGCTAAAGAAAAGGGTGATTTTCCAGATTCGGCTAGTGTTTGTTCTAAGTGCTCGACGAAGGCACTTATTTTGATGGATGGGTGTATGACTTGTTTGTCATGTGGGGATAGTAAGTGTGGTTGATCTGATGCTGCGACAACAACGTTGATCCTGCGTTGGGCAATAAGCTGAGATCGGTCACGTACTAAAGTACGCTCCCTCACTCAGAACATTGCCCGCCTTGTCTGAACGATTTTGGCTTGGTCAGATGTATTTGATAATTAAGTTTGTTGAATAGGATGTTTAGCGATCATAAATCATGTATGACTCGCCCCACCTAGCGTGCGAATCATAATTCACATTTATTGACATTCTGCCTGCAATATCAAACGCGAAAGTTAGGTATGATTTAGACAATGCATATTATGTTTAGATGATGACTTGTTTGCACAGGTCAAGAGCTGGGTTGTAACCATGAAAGAGAGTTCCGTTCAATTAGAGCCATCCGGTTTATTAGAATTTGTAAAACAAATATTTAGACGTACAAAGAACCTAACTAGTTCATCTTTACCAATATTTATGGCTGTCAGTATCTTGATCAGCGAACTTGTTTTTTTGGGTTTTTACCTTTATCTAGAACTGTGGAAACGTGATCATTCTTACGGATTTTACATTGCATTTATTATACCTCTCATCATTAGCTATTTTTCTGGGAAACAACATATAGCGGTTAATAATACGTTGGCTAGAAACCTTTCTCGACTTAAAATTCATAGCGGCAGAAGTGAACAATTATTGTCGATTCTTGCGCACGACGTACGTAGCCCTGTTAGCTCGTTATTTATGTTGACTGAGATGTTGGAGAATGACTCTTTACCGCTTGACGAAGTCAAAGAGTTGGCTCGAGATATAAATCAAAGAAGCAACGATACATTAATAGTCATTGATAACCTTTTGTCATGGTTACAGTCTCAAACAACTTCATTACAGGCTAATATCGAAGAATTGGATATGACTGAATTGATTTTGACGGAGGTTCAAGGTCAGCGAACATCAGCCAATTTGAAAAGCATTGACCTTAATTTTCATAATATTACCAACAGTCTACCTTTTGGTGATCGAGGTATGGTTTCAGCGATTATTCGAAACATACTAAATAATGCCATTAAATTCACTGATGTAGGCGGGAAAGTCATAGTCGAGCTTAGTAATAAAAAATACTGTTGCCTGGTAACCATTTCGGATACCGGTAGTGAAGCACATAAGGCAACGCTACCCGCCGCATCCGATGAGCCTATAAGTGAGTTTGGAACTTTGAGCGAAAAAGGGTTCGGATTAGGTTTAAAGCTCTGCCGAGAGTACGCGTTGAAAAGCAAAGGGGTTCTCGAACTCAGTCACAATGACATAGGAGGCGTAACAGCGACCTTAGAGTTACCGTTACAGTCGGTTTGAGGAAGCTCTCAAACCTAATTCGGCCGGCTTTTTCGAATATTGAACCGTAGGTTGCCTATACCCATACTAGCAACGCTCTGTCAGCTGCCCCTATGATTATTATTCTATCAGTTCCGAAAATCACCCCCGAGATGTAAATATAAAACTATAGGCACCACAACTTATCACCGATTTTAAAGTATTACCCACTGCAATGAAGATCCTAGGCGTTTAGATAAATTTCGTAAGAAAATCCAACAATTACCGAGCCTTGAGCCCATATCTAAAGGGAGTCATTGTAGATCAAGTTATTAAGAGAACTCAGGGTCATTAAATTAAAATCACTAACGCCTATTGATTCATTTGTGAATAAGAGGTTTCGTATCAATATTAAAGAAAATTTCTCTCAATTTAGACGCATTAAAACGCGAGCCTTTTCATCACTAACAATATTCATCACTGTCTGTATTTTAGTGACTGAATTTATTTATTTGATTTTTTATATCTATCTGGAAAAATGGAAAATCGACAATAATTACGGATTTTACCTTGCTTTTATTATTCCCTTGATCATTGGTTATGTTTTTGGGAAGTTGCATATAGACCTTAATAAGGCGTTAACTGAGAGCAATTCTCGATTTAAAATTCGTAGTGACAGGAACGAGCATTTATTGTTGATTCTTGCGCACGATGTACGCAGCCCCGTTAAGTCTCTTTTTATATTGACAGAGAGGCTAGGCAATGACTCCTTACCTCTTGCCGAAGCAAAAGTGCTAAGTGCGAGCATAAACAGAAGAAGTAGCGATACCCTTGTAGTAATTGATAATCTTCTATCGTGGATTCAGTCTCAAACGATGTCATTGCTTGCTAATATTCAGAAATTTGATATCGGTGAACTAATTTTGATTGAGCTTCGAGAACAGAAAGCATCAGCGAATTTGAAAGATATTAGCCTCGATTTTCAAAATCATAAGAACAGTTTTCCTTTTGGTGACCAAGCTATGGTCTCAATTATTATTCGAAATATACTGAACAATTCTATCAAATTCACTGATATTGGCGGTAAAATTTCTATCGAGTTACGAAATACAGAAAAATATTGTCTATTAACTATCTCAGATACAGGAAGTGAACTTAATACAGCACACCTGCCTTCCTTTTATGCCGAGCCTATCAATGAGTTTGGTAGCATTGGCGAAAAAAAATACGGTTTGGGTTTAAAACTCAGTCAGGAGTATGCGTTGAAAAACAACGGAGCACTTGAACACAAACATAATCATATCGGTGGCGTAACGGCAACCTTAAAGGTGCCGATACAATCGTATTGAGAAAGTATCCAAGTCAAGCTATAGACGGGGTCAAGCGAAACTTGGGGTCAAGTCTAATGAGATGACTCGCCCCACCTGGGGCGCACTAGCAACTAAAATCCGCGCCTTACAGATACTTCAGGGCCGACTAGTTATACTGAGATATCAGGAAAGTGGCTTATGCATTGAGAGGCTTATGTACTGCTTGATCTTTTAGCACTTTAAGAAGAGTGCTCGCCATATTTTTTGGATCGTATAATGCCGATTTTTTAATGCGATTTCTCATGCTTAGACGCAGCTCGCCGAGCTTAGTTTTGTTGCTTGAAAGTTCTATAGCTGTGGTTATATAACTCGCTGGAGTAGTGTTATTTAAGGTCTCTAGTGCTAAGGCCTTATTGATTGAATAGGTTTGCCTCGACATCGGTCTATCACCATATAAGGTGACCACGGGAACGCCCATCCATATGGCTTCAAACGATGTCAGAGCACCACTAAATGGAAACGGATCTAAACAAATATCAATATCATTATATTCGAGTAGCATTTGTTCATGCGAACTCGCGCCTCTGAGCTCTATGCGACTTTGATGAACGCCAAGAGAGTGAAAGCGTTTGAGAAATACTTCTTGCACAGACAGGTCGCTTAACGTCTTCCATTTAAGAACTAATCGACTATCCGGGATTTTTCGCAGAATCGAGGCCCATGTAGTAATGACCAAATCATTTAATTTGGCCGCATTATTGAAACAACCAAAGGTTATAGCGCCATTTTCTGAACAAGGCAGTTTTGCAACCTTAGGACAATAGGAGGGTGGCCTGTAAACGAATTGCGGGCCGTTAAAACGTACAATTTTTTCCGTAAAAAAAGAGCCACTTGCTTCACTTACAAGGTCTTCACTTAATAGAATACCATCGATGTTGTTAATCGCAGTGGTCGCGGGATAGCCTAGCCAACTCAATTGAATAGGGCACAGTCGCCTACTGAAAATATCTAATACATTACCCGATGTGTGACCAGACAGATCAATTAAAATATCTAATTGATCTTTTAGAATCATATGCGCACGAGCATTATTGCTGATGGCGTTAATATTACGCCAAGCTGTTACATAGCCTTTCAGTTCTTGTGTAATTTCATCCGATTCGACTTGGTTTGCATAACAAATTATTTCTACATTTTGTTGGGAGAAATTTAAAAGAATATCTCTCAAAAACCAAGCTACTGGGTGCGCTCTAAAATCAGCGGAAGTGAAACCAATACGTAGTTCACAATTTGTTCGGGGAGGTGACTTTTTGACGTCATTGGTGGCGTCATTCTCTATTGATGAGCTGGCGAGTTTCGCGATGGATAAAAGTTGAGCGCTGGTCAAACTTGGGTGATATTGCGAACACATTTGAATGTTTGAATTAGCCGGTCGGTAATTCGGATTGATATCTAATGCCGTCAGATAACTTTCGTAGGCTTTTTCGGCTTGGCCGATTTCTTGTAGACAAAGCGCTAAATTGCAGTGTGCCGGCACAGACAAAGGATCAATTAATAGAGCTTGTTTGAAGGCGGCAATGGCGTCTTGAATTCTATTACAGGTGAAATGCACTAATCCTAAATTAGTCCAAAGGTCGGTTTCATTAGGGTTGATCGCGATGCCTTTTTCAAGTTCAGTCTGAGCTTTCAGGTATTCATTTAAAGCTGAATAAGCCAAACTAATATTCGAATATGCGCCGATGAAATTAGGGTTTAGTTGAAGTGCTTTAGCACACTGTTTTTTGGCTAAAAGGTAATCTCCTTGTTTATAGGCAATGTAGCCTAGATTGCTCCATACATCCGCACGATTTGGGTCAGATTGTAAAATAGTCTCTAAGCTAAGACGCGCTGCGGTGTAGTTCGCGTCAGCAAATTGCGTGGTACTTAACTCTAATAAATAGTCAGATAGTTTGTTATCCATTGTCGGCCTGAATACTGATTGGTAACGCTTTTGGAGTAAAGTCTAAACCAGCGCTGCGGCATTTAACGCACAATTGCTTATTATACTTTTGCTCAACAATCGCCTGATGAGAATGCTGTAAAAATGACATCCCTAACATGTTCTCAGCGTTATATTGCGTGCAACAAAGTGCCACACTTGCATCGGCGTTAATAACCATTTGATTAGATCTTAGTTCGCAATCCTAGTCAGTTAATTGATGCTCTTTTGCATGCGCTATTTGCCTCTCTGGCCTCACAAGTAGATTGTCAAGAATAGGTTCGCTCAGAACGTCTTTGTCACCTTCAGCAATGAGCATTAACTTTTCTAATGGCTGATAAAACGCTTGAGTAGGATGGTGTTCAAAGCCTAATTCCTCACAAAGCGCACGCACTTGATCTACTTGGTGAAAATTGTTCTTATAAATATGATGACCAACCCATACTCGTGTGGGGCTCTTATATTGATCTATGTACTTTCGCAGGCGATAAAAATTCGATTTAACTAAGTGGATATCACCTTTGGTATGGGTACTTTCATAAGACTGAACATCGAAACCAGATAAGGAATTTTTTAGTTCATCTGGCTTCGCTTTAATGAGTTCTTTCAAGCCTTTTTCTATATTTAGATTGCTGGATAAATAGCTTCTAAAACCGGCCTGACGAATAGCTCGAACCATATCCGGTAGCCTAGGATGTAATAGCGGTTCACCCCAGTTGTAAAGCCAGATTTGAGGGTCTTCGGAAGGTGTTTCGGCTTTTATTTTTTGCAGAACTTGAGTGAAGACTTCTAAGCTCATCATTTTCTTAAAGCGGCCAGTATCAGGGCTGTTTCCTACTGGGCAAGAAGGGCATCTTAAGTTACAGTTACCGACAATATCGATAGTGTATATATATGAATCAGCTTCTCGTGGGCTGTAGCGTTTTAAGGTTTGGGCCGCTAAAGGGTCATATTTTTCGGGTTCTAGATATGTTCTAGGTGAAATGCGGTTCAACACGGATGTAACTTCAGCATCGTCTGGATCATTCTGTATGGCTTCTATCAACCATGGGATGGATTCTTCCCAAAAATTGTTTTTATAGAGTTCCATCGCCAGAAGTTTTCGACTTCCAAGCATGCCTTCATTGCGCGGGTCTGCATTAATGGCGTCACCCAATAACCGAGCGCCTTCGCGCAATTGTTGAAGCCCTAAAAGAACGGCCCCCAAATTATGCTTTATATCCAAGCGCTCAGGTTGCTGTTGGTGCAGTGATCTATAGAGCTT
>JAESTB010000532.1 GCA_016763815.1 Arenicella sp. | reverse complement strand
CCGACACCACCACGATTGTATCGAAACTATTGATCGCTTTAGTAGTGGCCCCGATCAGCGTGATTGTCTGCCAAATTGTTGTGGCCTTTGTTTTTTTCGGGTTCGGCGCATTTGATTATCTAGAAGTGTACTTTGGCGGTTCTTTTGGGTTATTGATCAAGATGATTTTTTGGTCTCTGTTACCAACGGTTGCGTGGTGTCTGTTCTGCTCAGAGGTTGCCAATAAAAACCCGTTCTTATTAGCCTTTGTTGCGCCAGTTTTGCTCTGGGTTATTGATTCACTTTTTTTAAGCGGTGTTATTGGCGACCATATTATGCTTAATCGTTGGATTGGTTTTGACACTTATACAACCCCATCACTGGTGGTCGGCTTAGTGCTTAGTATGGTCTTTATTACGCTCGCAGTGGTAAAACGTAGCCAGCGCATCTAATATGAAATGCGTGGTCTTTTTACCAGGAATTATGGGTTCAGAGCTTAGACACTCCGAGACCAACAAACGGATTTGGCCACCATCGTTGGGTGCGCTTGTCACTAAAAGTGCCAAGGCCGAGGACTTACTTGATGAAAACCTAGTCGCCACCAAGCTGATAGAAAGTGTTACTCCGTTCTATTCGGTCTACCGAAGTATTCTTAGAGACATTAAAACCTGTGGCTACAGCCTTAATGGCAGCGAGCGGCGCTTTATTCCTTTCGCCTATGATTGGCGAAAATCTAATGAAGCGTCGGCGCTAGCGTTATCAGAACATCTTGATCAACAAGAGAGCTTTGACGAAATAGTACTGATAGGCCATTCGATGGGCGGTTTAATACTGCGCTATCTGCTAGAGAGTGGTGAGTTTGACCGGCGGCCTTGGTTTAATGCGATTACTCAACTGATTACCCTTGGCACGCCACATAATGGTGCACCAACAGCACTTAACCAAGTTGCAGGCCTAGCGTCAAACTTAGGCATGTCAGCTGAAAATGTGAAGGTGTTGGTTTCGGATAAACGCTATCCATCGGCCTATCAACTTGTTGCTCCGAATGGCAGCGCGATGACCTTAAAAGCCGTGAGCAGTCACCGCTTACCCTATGTTGTAGATCCGTTCGATAGCGAGATTGTTGGGCGCTATCAATTGCAACAAGCCAATATTGACGCCGCGCAGAGGTTTTGGTCAAAATTAGACCTTGCTAAGCGACCTGAAAAGGTCGCCTACTTTTCTTTTGTCGGCTCGGCACACACAACACTGACCCGGCTAGAGTGGACTGGGTCTGAATTACTTGAGCGAGAAGCAAACGATAGCGGCGATGGTACTGTGCCAATTTCGAGTTCGCTCAACGGTTCGATACCACACTCGTTTTCGCAAAAGAAACATTCGACTATTTTTGCTGATCGTAATCTACGTGTTGAGTTGTTCAAAATGCTCGGAGCTCCCTCTGAGGTAGCTCCGCATTCGCTTGCTGACCGATCCGAGGTGGTAGCCGCCAACGTAATGGGCATTAGCACTGATCGAGAAGATTATCGCTCAGTCGACAAGATGGAAATTGTAGTGTCATTTCTCGAGCCTCAAATTAATCCTCGTTGCCGCTTTCAGTTAGTGCGAATTGATCCTGATTCGGAAAGCGGCGAGCCCTTAAATGAGGTTGGTGATGCAATTAACGTGAGCTTTAATGGGCTAGAGGTGCAAAATTTTAAATTCAGTTTAGCGATGGATTTACCGCCCGGTGTCTATGAATTGCAAACGTCGGATCAAGTCGACGACCCCGAGCGTAGCTTCTTTGTGGTCTCAGAAGATCCGCCGAACTAGCGATGACAGATTCGAATAGTATAACCGCCGAGCAATTAAGGGATGCTCTCTATGGCTGGGCGGTGCAGCATGCTGTATTGGCTGATGATGCCATGCGCGAGGCGATGGGCTTAGGTGGCGACGCAAGACTGATCCCATTTGACGATTCAATCGCCGCTTACTTTCGAGTTCGTAAAATTATCAAGATTGGATTGTCGCGTAAAGGCTCCATTGGTAAGCTCTCATTAGCTACTCGCCTTCCAATAGCGCGTGCTAAGCGAGTGAGACTGATCGCTGAGTTTGGCAAGCTGTACGCCGCGAATAACATTATTCTCGAGGTCTGCGTAGAGAAGCCATTTAAGATTGATCAAAGTATCCAGAGTACTTTTAAGCCAGTTTATTTTCATAATCATAAAATCAGTTGTGGTTCGTCAATAGGCTTAGGTAATCAACGGAACGCTGGCACTTTAACCGCGCTAGGGCAGAATGAGCGTGGAGAGCTGCTCGGCATTTCCTGCAATCATGTCACTGGCGGCTGCAATACCGCTAGCGTTGGCACGCCAATTGTTTCGCCAGGTATTCAAGATGTCAGCCCGGAAAACTTTGAAATCAGCGTAGTGGGTCTACACGACTCCACTGGGCCGATGAGTCAGGGTTTGCCTCAGGTGTTCGATATTTCAGATAATTGCGACATTGCGTTCTTTGATATTTCTGATCGCAATGTTGTTTGTTCTCAGCAAGGCGAAGGCATCGGCTCTTACGACACACCAGTGACATTCGCTAACGCCAAAGAAGATCTTAGAGTTAAAAAATGGGGTCGCTCTACCGGTTTGACGCACGGAGAAATTACCAAAGTGGTCACCCAGCCTGAATCTGTAGATTACAACGTAATCAGTTATTACGGCCCTACCAGCTCGCAAACATTCAAAGGTACGGTTTATTTTGCCAAGATATACGAGGTTGAATCTTTGAGTATTAATGCCTTTTCGGCGGGTGGTGATTCAGGCTCATTGGTAGTGACCGATCAAGCCGGTAGAGAAAGAATAGTCGGCATTCTAATCGGTGGTAACAACGTTAAAAGCTACGTATTACCGATTCAAGAGATATTAAAAAAGCGTAAAATTACCATAATCGGTAGGCACAACGTTTAGCCTGACGGGCTACTTCAACCCAGATTATCTAATAGGAACTCTACTGCGGCCCAAAAACTATTTGAAAACAATGGCTTGCTCGACCGTTTCAACTCTCCATAGAACGGCTATGGCTGGCGGTAATAATCTTGTGCCAGCCCCTGTTTTCTTTGTTCTGTTGATCCTCTCTACGATTTCTATTGCATAATACGGGTTCAACTAAGTAAGGGGCTGGTATGGAAGTTTCGATCAGGG